>JAJXYI010000033.1 GCA_021780625.1 bacterium
CGGCCAGCGATCGTGGCGTCGAAGCCGGAGCCAGAACCACACTGCGCACCCGAGACAGGTGGCGAGCAGGAGGTCGTTTTTGGAGCTGCTGGCCTGGTGGTAGGCGGGGGCCAGCGTGGCCACCAGCAGGGCTCCGAGCGTGGCGCCGCGTGGCGAACCTCCGAGTTCCCTCACCAGGGCGGCACCGAGCAGAATGGCGACGACGTAGGCGAGCCATTGGGGAAAGGCAGCCCAGTGGTCGCCTCTGCTCAGGAGCATCGCATGCGCCTGCATCAGCTCCGCGAGCGGGGGCATCATCAGCTCTCGGTCGTTAGGTGTGAGAAAGTGGTCGAGACTTCCCTGTTGCAGCCACATGACCTGGCGCGGCAGGTGATAGTTTTCGACGTCGGGAGCGTTGGGCGCGGAGAGAAAGCCGCGAAGGAGCGTCGACAGGAGAACCAGGGCGATCGCAATGGCGACGCACCACCCGAACAGATCGCGGGGCCAAGTGAGTGCGGGGAGCGGCCGCGCGGAGCGATCGCGCCAGGCCTGGAAGAGCAGGACGGCGTTGGTGAGAATCCAGAACGTCACTACGGGCACGAGCGTCAGCGCGTGGAAGCGTCCAAGCGCCTCGGAGACCGTGTAGAGGGCGGCGCCCCAGGCGACGAAGGCGCCGATCACAGCCGTCGTCCACGACCCGGCCCGGCGCGCGATGATCAGTATGAGGCTGGGCAGCGGAAGGAAGGGGAGGAGGCCGGGGAGCATGGGGGCGGAGGGCGGAGGTCGGAGGGCGGAAGTCGGAAGTTAGAGGTCAGAGGACAGCGGTCAGAAGACGGAAGTCCGTTTGCTCTGCGTCTCTGAGTCCCCGCGTGAGCTTGGATCGGAGCCTTCGGTTGGTAGGTTGGAGGTCGGAAGACAGAGGTTAGAGGACCGAGGTCAGAGGCCAGAGGTCAGAAGTCGGATGTCGGACGTCGGACGTCGGATGTCGGACGTCGGAGGTCGGAAGTCAGAAGTTAGAGGTCAGAGGCCAGAGGTCAGAAGTCGGATGTCGGACGTCGGAAGTCGGAGGGACGGCGGGCGGGGCGGTGATGGTCGGATGCGGGGTCGGAATGTGAGTGGTGCGAGGCTTCGAGCGGTCTCTGATCGGTCTTTCGGCGGGGGGCACTATTCGGCGATGGGAGGCGGAGGTCGAGGTTTGGGTTTTTGCTGTTCACGGGGGCTGGAAATGGCAGATGCTGGCGGTTCCATGAAACGGCTACGCGTGCTTGTGATCGCGGCGATTGTCGCGGTGTTGGGAATCTCGGCGAAGGCGGTGGAGATCCACGTCTTCGCGGCGGCGAGTTTGTCGGACGCCCTAACGGAGCTGGCTCCGCGGTACAAGGCGCTGACGGGGGACACGTTGGTGTTCAATTTTGGAGGTTCCGGCACCCTGGCGCGTCAGATCGAGGAGGGCGCGCCGGCCGACGTGTTCATCTCGGCGGACGAGCTGCGGGCGAACCTGCTGCAGTCTAAAGGGCTTTTGGAGCCGGCGACGCGGCGCAACCTGGTGGCGAACGTGCTGGTGGTGGTGGTGCCGGCGGATGCCCCGGCGGGCGGGCCGACCTCGTTCAAGGATCTCGAATCGGGCCGGATCGCGCGCATTGCGATCGGCGATCCCGACGTGGTGCCGGCGGGCACGTATGCGCGCGACGTGTTGCGCAAGGCGGGCGTGTGGGAGGCGGTGCGCGGAAAACTCGTTCCCCTGGAGAACGTGCGCGCGGTGCTTGCGGCGGTGGATTCGGACAACGCGGATGCGGGCTTCGTTTATGCAACGGATGCGGCGATCGCAAAGCACGCCCGGGTGGCCTTTGAAACGCCGGAGGCCCTGGCGCCGCGGATCGAGTATCCGATGGCCGTCGTGAAGGGCGCCGCGCAGGCCGAACGCGGCCGTGCGCTCGTGAAATTTCGGGCGGGCAAGACGGCCCGCGCAGTGTTTGTGAAATACGGCTTCAAGATGCCGTCGGTTCGGTGAGGCGATGCCGGGCACGCTCCAGCTCACGCTGTTCACGGTCGGGATTGCCCTGCTGGGCACGCTCCTGATCCTGCCTCCGGGCATAGGGCTGGCGTGGCTGCTGGCGCGGCGGCGGTGGCGGGGAAAGGTGGTGCTGGAGACGGTGGTGGCGTTGCCGTTGGTGATGCCGCCGGTGGCGACGGGCCTGATCCTGCTGAAGCTGTTTGGAAGGCGTGGCGCGCTCGGGGTGTTCTTTGAGCGCGGGCTCGGGGTGGACATCGTCTTCACCTGGAAGGCGGTGGTGATCGCCACCGCGGTGATGGCGTTTCCGCTGCTGGTGCGTGCGGCGCGGGTGGCGTTCGAGGAGGTGAATCCGCGCATGGAGCAGGTGGCGCGCACGCTGGGGGCTGGGCCCTGGTCGGTGTTTTTCACGGTGACGCTTCCCCTCGCGCGGCGCGGCGTGCTGGCGGGCTGCGTGCTGGCGTTTGCGCGCGCGCTGGGCGAGTTCGGCGCGACGATGATGTTCGCGGGTTTCATCCCGGGTCGTACCGGAACTTTGGCGACGAGCATCTACCACCTCGTGCAATTGGGAGACGACTCGGCGGCGCTGAAGCTGCTGGCGGTCTCGGTGGCGCTCTCGTTCGCGGCGCTGGCGGCGAGCGAGGCCCTGCTGCGGAGGGGGCGGACATGAACCGGATCGTGGTGACCGGACTCGAGCTTCCGCTCGGCGAACGCCGGTTGCGGGCGGAGTTCACGTGCGAGGCGCGCGTGGCGGCGCTCTACGGACCCTCGGGCGCCGGGAAGACCTCGCTGATCGAGTGGATCGCCGGGTTGCGGCACGCGGCGGCGGGCCGGCTGGAGATCGGAGGGACGGTGCTGGCGGACGCCGCGACGGGCGTGCATGTCCCGCCGCAGTCGCGAAAGATGGGATACGTGCCGCAGGACGGAGCGCTGTTTCCGCATCTTTCCGTGAGGGACAACCTGCTCTACGGCTATCGTCGGGTCGTGGACCGGCTGCCGGAGCTGACCTTCGAGCACATCACGTCGGTCCTCGAGATCGGGGGGCTCTCGGAGCGCTCGGTGCGCTCGCTGTCCGGTGGCGAGCGTCAGCGCGTCGCGCTGGGGCGGGCACTGCTGGCGCAGGCGCGGCTGCTGCTTTTGGACGAGCCGTTCGCGAGCCTGGACTCGAGCCTGAAGCTGCGCCTGCTTCCTTACCTGGGGCGAGTGCGCGACGAGTTTGGCGTGTCGATGTTGTACGTCACGCACGACCCCGACGAGATCATGGCCCTGTGCGACTGCGTGATTCCTGTGGATGGGGGCGTGGCGGGGCCGTCGTGTGCGCCCGGGCTTCTCTTCGAGCCGTCGCGGCGGCCGCGTTACGAGAGGCGGGCCGGCGCCTGAGGCAGGGGGGAGCGCGGCCGGCGCTTGCGCGTCGCGGGAAAATTTGGCGCGATGACGGGGCATGGACCTCTATCTTGCCTCCGGAAACGCGCACAAGGCGCAGGAATTTCAGGCCCTCGTATCCGGATCATCGGCACGGATTCGGGAACGGGTCCGGGTGCTGTCCGCGCGCGAGGTCGGCGGGATGCCGGCGGTGTCGGAAGACACGGGGACCTTTGAGGGCAATGCGGCCAAGAAGGCGCTGGCGCTGCTCCCGCGCCTGCCTGCCGGCGCCTGGGCGCTCTCCGACGACAGCGGCCTGTGTGTGGACGCGCTCGGGGGGCATCCCGGGGTGGAGTCGGCCTACTATGCGGGACCGCAGGGCGACAGCGCGGCCAATCTCCGGAAGCTGGTGGAGGTGATGCGGCCGGTGGCGCCGGGAAGGCGCGGGGCGTATTTCGTGTGCGTGCTCTGCCTCGTGGGACCGGACGGCACGGTCCGTCATTTCGAGGGCCGCTGTGTCGGCACGCTGCGCCTCGAACCTGCAGGCGGGGCGGGTTTCGGCTACGATCCGCTGTTTGTCCCTGAGGGGCACGAGCAGACCTTTGCGGAGCTCGGCGATGCGACCAAGAACGCGCTCAGCCACCGGTCGCGGGCGTGGCGCAGGCTTGCGGAGTGGTTGGAGCAGAACGTCTAAGAGACACCTCGGCGGGAGGGTTCGTGGGTGGGTTATTTGATTGTTGTTGAGGGTGTAGCGAAATAATGCAAATTGGCGTCAGCCAGTTTTCATTGCCGCGCACCCCAGGAGGGCGGCGCGTTGTCCACCCCAGCACCCACGATTGAACCTGCCCCAGCAGCGTATCGGTTCGATGAGGACCCAGCGCTGTGTATCCACTATTCCGAGCCAGCCTGTCGCGCGCTGCGCGAGCGCAGACGCACCGCGGTCGGACCGGAACACAACCACGACCCTGCCATGACTTCGTATCGGAAGTTCACATGCACTGCCGTCCTAGCCCTAGCCACCGCCATGCCCATGAACGCACAAGACACCTCCGCCACGTCGCCGGGGACCGGCGATGCGATCAAGCAACTCCAGGATCAGTCCGCCCTGCTCGCCGCGCAGACCGCACTGCTGGCTGCACAGAAGGCGAACCTCGCCGCCCAGGCGGATCTCGAGGCTCAGAAGGGCGCGGCTGCGACGGTCGCGGCGGCAGCCGCCAAAGCTGAGCGCGATGCCCGGGACAAGGCGCTCGTGGATGCGGTCGACACGCTTGCCGGTGCGGCGTCGAAACTTCCCTCGGGAAGTCAGTCGGTCTCGGACGATTTCAAGGCCACGCCAGCCTCCACGCGGCTCTCGATGGATGCCCTCGGGGCGACATGCGGCGAAGTGGCCAGGACGATCGGGCCCTCGTTGCGCGACAAGACGGTTGTGTTCGTGGATTCGATACCGGGTCCCGTGGACACGTACGCCTACCAGTATTTCCTGCTCAATGCGGCGGATCGCGAGACCGCGATCACGGATCTCGCGAAGGCGGCGGCCGAGCGGGGAGGTCCGGAGCGCGTCGGACTCTCGGAGCCAGTGCTCAACCGACTTGGCGTGACAGGACTGGTGTCGACCAAGATGGCGATCGGCGCGGTGGCGAGCCTCGTTGCGGCGCTGCCAGGGGCGGTCGGAACGCTGCTCGGGTTCTTCCGGGCGGATACGACGGAACATGCCGGGACGGCGTCAAACCCTGCGAGCACCGCCGCGACGCTGTTTGCGCAGGAGGCGGGACTCACGAACGTCTATCCCAGCGTGGATGCGGCGGCCTACGCGAAATTCGAGGGCTTCGACACGCTGAAGACCGTGAAGGCATCGGAGCGCCTGATCGCCTTGGATGCGGCCCTCGGCGATGCGCTCGAAGAGATCGGAACCTACCTCAGGCGCCCACAGGCGAACCTCGCGACGTTCAAGGCGGAGGCCGCCGAGGTCGAGGGTGCGGCGACGGCGCTCCAGGCGAAGCTGACGGAGGTCGAGACTTCGCTCGCGAAGGAGGCTGATGCCTCCGCCAGGACGAGGCTGACCGAACAGAAGCGGACGCTCGAGGGGCAGATTGCGGCCAACAAGGCGCAGGGCGAGACCGTCGGGAAACAGGTCGCGGACGCGCAGTTGATCGTCGATGTCATCACCGCCTGGCAGACGAAGTTCTCCCAGCAGCGCAGCTCGCTCGAGTCGTTCATTGCGGGCCTGGGGGTGGCGGATTCGAACGGCGTCCCGAAGCTGGTGGCGCTCATCAAGGCCGAGCTGCTGCAGTCGCTCTGTTTCCCGGGCGACTCCGGGACGATGGCGTCGCGGGCGGACTCCTCGGCGCTGCGGCTGGTGAGCCTGAAGATCGTGCAACAGCCGCAGAGCACGGTGCAGAAGACGTTTGCGTTCCAAAAGCGGTATTACGCGAACGCGCTGGTATCCATTGCGTACCAGGTGGCGACTCCTGACGGACGGATCTACGCGCAGGGAGTGGTGACCCGGTCGACCTCCGAGAGGCTTCGCACGCCCGAGCGCGCGAACTGAATCCCGGGGAGGCGTCGATGAGCGCGGAACGACGGGGCGTGGTGGTGATCCTTCCCGACGACTACGAGCGGACGACGCTGCCGGACGTCGAGGGGGTGTTTGGGCACATGCATCTGGACGTGATGTCGGATGTCAGCCGCCTTGAGGCCCCGCGTGCGGGAGCGCCCGAGGCGGGTGTGCGCACGCTCAGGAGGGTGGGCGTGGTGGTGGCCGACGCGGAGCGCAGCGAGGAAGTCGCGAAGTACTATTCGGAAGTGCCGGGAGCTGCGGTGCTGGAAGACCGGCGGGTTCGGGCGTATCCATCGGTTGTCGACGCGGTCGCGGTCGCCCTGGGCGACTCGCCGACGGAGACCTGGGCGAGGACGGCGTTGAACCTGGGAGGATGCCGATGGACGGGGCGGGGCGCGAAGGTCGCGGTCCTGGACAGCGGCTACGCCTCGGCGCATCCGGACTTCGCGGGGCGTCCGGTCGCGACGGCGGTCTTCAACGGGGCCCCATCGCCCGGCGACCTGTATGGCCATGGAACGCACTGCCTGGGCCTGGTGGGCGGACCGGCGGTGCCCTCGCGGGGGCCTCGGTACGGGGTGGCCCCGAATGCGTCGTTGTACGTGGGGAAGGTCCTGGGCGACGACGGCCAGGGCTGGATCAGCGACGTGCTGACGGGGCTCAACTGGGCGCTCGCGCAGGGCTGCGACGTGGTGAGCCTCGCACTTGGATGGCAGGACGACGATCCGGCGCAGGTCGCGGGATTCGAGACCGTGGCGTCGCGTGCATTGGCGCGTGGCTGCCTGATCGTCGCGGCGGCGGGCAACGAAAGCGCCAGGCCGGCGCTGGTTTCGCCGGTATCGTTTCCAGCCAGCGCGCCCTCGGTCCTCGCCGTGGCCGCGCTCGACACCGATCTTTCGGTCGACATTCGATCGAACCGGGGTTCGGCCGGCGGACCGCAGATCGACCTGGCCGCACCCGGTGCGGCGATGTGGTCGACGTGGCCCCAGGCGACGTATCAGACGGCGGACGGCACCAGCATGGCGACCTCGTTTGTCGCGGGGGTCGCGGCGCTTTGGAAGGAGTCGTCGCCGTC
This sequence comes from bacterium, assembly GCA_021780625.1. The sequence continues at coordinate 6,982 of JAJXYI010000033.1, forward strand.
GCTTGGCGGACGCTCGCTGTGGGCCGCGATGACGGCGGCCTCCGCGAAATTGCCGTATTCGTCCGAGGACGTCGGGGCGGGCCTGGTCCAGGCGCCGTCCTGAAACGCACGCAACTTCCTGTGTCGCGAACACCGGGATTCCGAGTAAGCTTGCAACCGATGAGCGCCCCCCAGCCCCCCCCGGATCCGCGTGCGACCCTGTGCGTGGTGACCGTCGATCTCGAGCTCCCGAAACTTGAGGCGCTGGTGCGTGAATTCCAGGGGCTCGGCCTGCAGGAGGCGAAATTGTTGTCGGAGGTGGGCACGATCGTGGGTCAGGGGGACGCGGAACTGCTGACTCGACTGCGCGCGCACCCGCTGGTCGCACAGGCGTTTCGGGATGCCCGGATTCGTGGCATCGACCCCACGCCCCTGCGGCCCGACGGGGGAGCCGCGCCGGGGTCCGGAGTCGCAGGCACGCCGGATTCGGCGGCGAAGGATCCCTGATGCCGCCTGCGCCCGGATCTCCGGGCGTGGTCCGGCGACGGGAGTCACGATTCAGAACACGAGCGTGACGGTGCCGTAGAGCCCCCGGCGCTGACCGTATTGCGGCGCGCCCACCCCGATGCCGGAGCCGTCGCGCAGCTCGTACACCTCGTCGAAGACGTTGACGAGATCGAGCCGCACGCGGACGAGACGACCGCCGCCCGCGGCGAAGGACCGGGAGGCACCGAGATTGAGGGGGTGGTAGGCGGGCAGGTGGCTCGTGTTTGCGAAGCCGCGGCGCAGGCCGCTCCCGTAGAGAATTTCCGCATACAAGAGCGTCCTGGGATCGAGCTTGCAGGAAAGTCCGGTCGAGGCGGTGAGGGTCTGATCATGATCGAGGTGCACGTCGTGGGCGGCGATATAGGCGAGTTCGTCGGGCGAGAACTGAAATTCGCCGGAGATGATGTCGCGTCCGGTGGCGCGGCTGAGTGCGGCGTTGGCGTAGGCGGAGACGGCTCCGCCCTGGTAATCGAGGCTGCATTCGACGCCCTGGATGTGGCCCTTCCGGTAGTTGAACGGCGAGAAGATCAACGCGGCGCCGAACTGGCCCTCGTCGAGCTGGCGGGAGGCGAACTTGTCGTAGGCGTCGACCGTGGCCGTGAGCCCCGGACTCAACTGGCGGCTGACACCGGCATCGAAATAGTCGGCGCGTTCCGCGAGCACGAGGGAGCTCGCGTTCACGGCTGGGGCGTTGGTGGTGCCCGCGAACCGGGCGATGTCGGTGGTCTGGACGAGTTCCAGGGGCGGCGGCGTGAAATAGCGGGCGTAGCCGACGTGAAGCGTCGTGACGTTGTCGATACGGTAAACGGCGTTCAGGCGCGGGCTGAGCTGCGACTCGTCGACGTAGGCGTGCGACAGGTCGGCGCGCACGCCCGCGTTGAGGGTCAGGCCCTCCAGGGGTTTCCACTCGTCCTGCGCGTAGGCGCCGGCGAGCATGCCGAGCTTGTGTGCACCGTCGGCCACGAACAGCGGCGTGGACGAGGCCTGGGCGCCCTGGGCGTCGACAGGAAACACGGCCGTGTCGGTGGCCGTAGAGGCGTTGGAGGCGGTGACGACGAACCCGGCGCGAAGCGTGTGCGTGTCGCTGAGCGGGCGCCGCGCATCGGCTTCGACGCCGTTGACGACGACGTCGCGGTGGACGCGGCTGGCCACTCCGTTGTAGGCGAGGTCGCCCGCCAGATCGGGCCTGAAGTCGGTCAGGCTGTACCTCGTGAACGCCGAGACCTGTGCGCTGAAGGCGTCGGTGGAAGTCTGATACGTGAGGATCGCGTAGGCGTTGTCCTCCGCCTGGTTCTCGTCGAGCGCGGCGGAGGCGGGCACGGCGTGGCCGGTGACGGCGTAGGCCGGAGCGAGTCCGGGCGAGTTCGGGATCTGGAACGTGGCGAAGGCCCCGCCGGCCATGAAGGTCAGCCGCCGGGTGGGGCCGAGCAGCCAGGTCAGGTCGTTGAACATCTTCAGCTGGCGGGTGTGGTCGTGGAGCGCGGAACGGGACGCGGTGGGATTCTCGATTCCGAGATCGTTCGACTCGGCGCTGGCCGTGACGAAGTCCGAGGTCCGGGCGGACGAACCGGCGGCGGAGACGCTGGCGCTCAGGGAGCCGAAAGCGCCGCCCATGAGCGTGAGGTCTCCGGTGTGTCCGGACGAAGTTCCGGAAAGGGTGTGGATGTCGACCACGCCGGCGGTCCGAAAGCCATATTGCGCGGGGAGCGCGCCGGTGACGACCGACACGCTTCGCACGAACGCCGTGTCGAGGTCCTGGCCAAAGCCGCTGATGCCCTCGGGCAGCATCACGTCGTTGATTCGGATCTGGAGATTGGCGTGTTCACCGCGGAGGTGAACCTGGCCGTAGGAATCCTGGGCGACGCCGGGCACGCGCAGGAGCACCTGGTTGAAGCCCTGGTTGGCGCCCAGGGCCGAGGCGTCGATCTGGGGCCTGGCGATGGCGTATTGCGTGGCGCCGAGATTCGGGACGATTGCCTCGCGCGCCTGATCGAGAGTTTCGGAGACCACGAAGCGGTCCATCTGGACGGCGTTTGTGGAGGGATCGCCGGCGCCGGCGGGGGCGGTTTGGGCCTGGGCGGTGACGCCCACGAGCAGGAGAAGGGTGGTGGAATAAAACCAGTTGGACATGCCGAGAGAGGGCTGTGCGGACGGGATGGATACGCAGTCCGGCGACGTGCCGGGGTATGCGCGGGGAGGCGGTGGCGCGACGTTGCGCCAGCCGTTACTGCGGGGAGGGCTCTCTCAGGCCTGGGGCGGGCCGCAGTGGGGCGGCAGTCGGTGGGGTCGCTGCCGCGAAAGGCGGCACTCGATCGGCACCGGCATGAGCTCCGCGGCGCGCGCCTCGTAGCGGGCGACCAGGATCAACAGGATCGCCAGAAGCACGCCCGTCGCAAAGAGCGTCACCGCGCACAGCCGGTCGCTGTGGCCGGTGGTGCCGTGGTCGCCGGGCGCTGGGTGTCCGGCCAGGGCCGCCGGCGTTTCGCCGTGCAGCCAGGCGTGCAGGGTCGGACTTGCGGAGAACACCGACAGCGCCAGCACCAGCGCGACGGCAAACAGCGCGGTCAGGCGTTGCCGGGACGTCGGTTGACTCGTTCGCAAGGCGAAGAACACGCCGCACACGGTGGCGAGGGGGACGGTGGAGTCAAACGGAGTGCGCAGGGATTCGTTTCTTGCTGGGCTTTTGCGTTTTCCGAGCGCCGAAGCATTCTTTTCGACATTCGGCTATGTGCCGTTTTGATCTCCAGACTCACTCCATGAAGTCCTTCTACATCACGACTGCCATCGATTATGTGAATGGTTCGCCGCACCTGGGTCATGCCTACGAAAAGGTGCTGACGGACGTGATCGCGCGGTTTCGTCGCATGATGGGGGACGACGTGCGTTTTCTGACCGGCGTCGACGAGCATGGACAAAAGGTTCAGCAGAGCGCGCGCAAACGGGGCGTCGAACCGCAGGCGTTCTGCGACGAGGTCTCGCAGGAGTTTCGCAACCTCTGCGCGCGCCTGGGGGCCTCCAACGACGACTTCATCCGCACGACTGAGCCGCGCCACAAGGCCGTTGTCCGCGAGCTCCTGCAGCGCCTTTTCGACAAGGGTGAGATCTATCGCGCCGACTACAAGGGCTTCTACAGCACTCGCCAGGAGCAATTCCTGCAGGAGAAGGACCGCCTGCCCGACGGTTCGTGGCCGGAGATCTTCGGCGAAGTCACCGAGATCACCGAGAGCAACTATTTCTTCAAGCTTCGCTCGTATCAGGACTGGCTCATCGACTACCTCCGGACGCACGAGGACTTCATTTTCCCGCGTTACCGTCAGAAGCAGGTGCTCGAGTTCCTGAAGGAGCCGCTCAACGACCTGTGCATTTCCCGTCCGCGCGAGCGCCTGGAGTGGGGAATCCCGCTGCCCTTCGACGAGGGGTATGTGACCTACGTCTGGTTCGATGCGCTGCTCAACTACGTATCGGCGATCTGGAAGGATGGCGCGCCGGATCCGCAGTATTGGCCGGCGGACTTCAACGTCATCGGCAAGGACATCCTCGTGCCGCCGCACGCCGTCTATTGGCCGATCATGCTGAAGGCCTGCGGCATCGAGCCCCCGAAGGCGCTGCTCGCGCACGGGTGGTGGCTGCAGAGCGGTCAGAAAATGTCGAAGAGCACGGGCACGGCGGTCAACCCGCTCGATTTGATCGAGCAGTTTGGCGCGGACGCGTTCCGGTACTTCCTGATCCGCGAGATGAACGTGGGCCAGGACAGCGATTTCTCGGCGGACCTTTTCCTGATCCGCTACAACAGCGATCTCGGCAACGACCTGGGCAACCTCGTCAACCGCACGCTCAACATGACCAACCGCTTTGGCGGCGGCGTCGTGCCGAAGGCGGAGCTGATCGAGGAGCCCGAGCGTGAGTTGCATGATCTCTGGGAGAAGACGCGCTCGGAGGTCATCCCGCTGTGCGAGGGTTTCCAGTTCCACAACGCGCTCGAGCGGACCTTCACGTTCATCAAGGCGATCAACGCCTATATCGAGAAGCGCGCGCCATGGAAGCTGGGCAAGTCGACGGAAGCCGCCGACCAGGCCCGCCTGCGCACCTCGCTCGCGACGATGGCCGAAGCGCTTCGGCTGTCGGCCTCGCTGCTGCAGGCGGTGATGCCCACGACGACGGCGCGCATTTACGAGGCGATCGGATACGCGCCCGGCAAGGACTGGCGCGCCGAGCTGGCCTGGGATGGCCGTGCATCGGGCGGCAAGGTGCAGGCCTCGCTGGTCCTCTTCCCGCGGCACCAGCCTGCCGCTGCGGCAGCCAAACCCGCATGAGAATCCTGCCGGTCGATCCGATCGCCAACGCCTCGCACGAGGCGCTCGCGAATTTCCTGCTCGAGTGCCGTGGCATTGCCGAGCGGGCGGAGCGGCCGCAACTGGTGAGCATCTCGGTCGCGGTCGACAGCCTCGATCCGCTGGCGGTGCTGGAGTCGATCTTCGAGCCGGGTGAGCTCCATTTCTACGTGGAGAAACCGTCCGAGCAGCTCGCCGTCGCGGGCGCCGAGGCGGTGCTCAGCTTCCGCGCGTCGGGACCGGGCCGGTTTGCCGCGTGCCAGGCGTTCATCGACGAGACCCTTGCGCATGCCCTGGCCGTGGGCGCGGTGGACGGCGCATTTGGCGGGCCCCAGTTTTTCACGGCCTTCACGTTTCTGGACCAGCCCGGCGTCGATGAACCG
>JAJXYI010000643.1 GCA_021780625.1 bacterium
CGGCGGGGCCGCCGATGGAGCCGAGATAAAAGCCGCCGTGCTTCTTGCAGGCCTGGGTGACGGCCGGGCTGCGATTGCCCTTGGCGATCATCACCATCGATCCACCGAGGGACTGGAAGAGATCGACATACCCGTCCATGCGGCCCGCCGTCGTCGGCCCAAAGGAGCCCGAGGCATAACCCTTCGGCGTCTTGGCCGGACCTGCGTAATAGACCGGGTGGTTCTTGAAATAGTCGGGCAGGCCCTTGCCGGCGTCGACGCGCTCCTTGAGCTTTGCGTGAGCGATGTCGCGGGCGACGATCATGGGCCCGGAGAGCGACACGCGGGTCGTGACGGGATATTTCGAGAGCTCGGCGCGGATCTCCTCCATGGGACGGTTGAGGTCGATCCGAACGATGGTGTCGTCCTTGATCGTGCGGAGGTGCGCCGGGATGAACTGGCTGGGATTGGTTTCGAGCTTTTCCAGGAAGATGCCGTCCTTGGTGATCTTGCCCTTGATATTGCGATCGGCCGAGCAGGAGACGCCGATGCCAACGGGGCAGCTCGCGCCGTGGCGCGGCAGGCGGAGGATGCGGACGTCGAGCGCGAAGTACTTGCCGCCGAACTGGGCGCCCACGCCGCTTTGCTGGGCGAGTGTGAGCACGCGTTGCTCGAGCTCGACGTCGCGGAAGGCGCGTCCGAGCGCATTGCCGGTTGTCGGCAGCGCGTCGTAGTACTTCGTCGAGGCAAGCTTCACGGTCTTCAGACAGGCTTCCGCCGAGGTGCCACCGATCACGATCGCGAGGTGGTAGGGCGGGCAGGCCGCGGTGCCGAGCAGCTGCATCTTGCTCGCGATGAACGCTTCCAAGCTCTTTGGATTGAGCAGCGCCTTCGTCTCCTGAAAGAGGTAGGTCTTGTTTGCCGAGCCACCACCCTTGGCGACGAACAGAAACTCATACTTTGCGCCCTCGGTGGCCATCACGTCGATCTGGGCCGGGAGATTCGTGCCGGTGTTGACCTCCTCGTACATGCTCAGCGGAGCCGTCTGGGAATACCGAAGGTTCTCCTTCGTGTAGCACTCGTACACGCCCTTCGAAAGCCACTCGGCATCATTGCAGCCGGTCCAGACCTGCTGGCCCTTCTTCGCCATGATCGTCGCCGTGCCCGTGTCCTGGCAGAACGGGAGGATGCCTTCGGCCGACACTTCCGCGTTCTTGAGCAGAGTGAGGGCGACATAGCGGTCGTTTGCGCTGGCTTCCGGATCCTCGAGGATCGCCGCCACCTGCCTGAGGTGCTTGTTGCGCAGGAAAAACGACGTGTCGTGAAGCGCGTTCTGGGCGAGATAGGCGAGCGCCTCGGGGTCGACCTTGAGGATCTCCTTCCCCTCAAACGTCGCGGTGCTCACGCCTTCCTTCGAGAGCAGGCGATACTCGGTCTCGTCAGTGCCAAGGGGAAACGGATCCTGATAGGAGAAGGGCGGAGTTGGCATAGAACCACGACTATAGGACTCTACCCGGCCAGGAGTAAAGCATGCGTCACGGCGAGGGAGAGCGGACCGTCAAGTGATACAAGCTACTTCATCTTAATAGCTTACACAACCGCACCGGGCGAAATTAATTCGAATTATAAGCCCCTGCAAAATACGCACACCAAGAATCTAATCGCGAGTTATCAAATTCCTAACAAGTTACTTACACATTTCGCAAGCAAGCCCCTCAACCCCCTCACACCATCGGACGACCGAAATTCGAGCCCCCATGAACGCACGAGCCACGTTGCTGCGACCCCGCGAAATCTCGTGGATTTTGCCTTAAATTTTTACCCATTCATCTAATGTTATTTATTGCACATTACTCCTACCAATTTTCGTCTTAAATCGCTTTATTTTGGATATTTAAAGTGCGACTTATAGGTTCAATTGACACGGGTTATTCATAATGCACTTTTGTGCACGCTTCAGCTGGCCGGATTTCTCCCACCCCACTCCTCGGCCCCGGCCCGGCCCCGTACTCGCCGAGGGAAAATACCCTGAAAAAACCCATGAGTCCCCTCACGAAACCCGTCGTCGGATCGCTCCGCAGTGCCTTGATCGTCGCCTGTGCGGTCCTCGCTCTCATCACCGGTGCCTGCGCCACCCCCGCACGCGCAGTCTCCACCAGCACCGCCTCGACCAACGCCTACAACTGGCTGGTCTCGCAAATGTCCTCGAATGGCCTGATCACCAGTTATCAGGGCGGCAACCTCGGCTATACCTATGACGAGGCGGTTGCAGTCATCGCCTTCACCGTCCGGGGCGACTACGCGCACGCCAAGACGATTCTGTCGACGCTCCAGAAGATCCAGAACTCAAGCGGTTCCTTCGACAACTCCTACAGCATCCGCACGCTTCGCGGCTCGGATGTCACCCAGAATGTTGGCCCCAATTGCTGGGTCGCCCTCGCAGTCGCCAAATATGCCAAAACCACGGGCGACCACAGCTTCGACTCGATGGCCAACTCCGTGCTCAACTGGTGCCTCCAGTTCCAGCAGAGCGACGGCGGCTTCAACGGTGGCCTCGCCTCGAACGGCACCGTGCTGACCTGGGCCTCGACCGAGCACAATGAGGACGCCTATGCCGCCTACAGCTACTTCGGCAACTCGACCGTTGCAGCCAACGTGAAATCGTTCCTCGACAATGTGGTCTGGGATTCGACCAACAATCGTTTCTACACGGGCCGCGGAGACACCTCCCTGCACTCCGACGTGAACGCCTGGGGCGTGCTCGCCCTCGGCCCGTCCGGCACTCACCCGTACGCGGATGGCCTGAGTTTCAATCAGGCCTTCATGCAGTACACCGCCACCAATTCCCGTGCCACGGTCACCGGCTTCGATTTCGACGGCAGCCCCACCAACGACGTCTGGCTCGAAGGCACTGGTCAGAACGCCGAGGCCTACCTCGTCGCCGGCAACAGCACGAACTGGAGCTATTTCGTGAACCAGATCATCAGCGACCAGGATTCGGAGGGCGGAATCCAGTATTCGAT
>JAJXYI010000423.1 GCA_021780625.1 bacterium
CAGCCTCGGATTGTTCGGCGTGCCCCGGGTTGGCCGCTTTCGCCGATCTTGCTTCCCTCTTCTCTTCTTCCCCGAGGCTCACCCGCGTGCGGTTGTCCGCGCGGAACCTTTCGTACGCCCTCGGCGACAGGCGCGGCTCCCCTTCGAGCTTGCCGGCTTCCACCGGGATGGAGACGGCCTGCGGGGTGACGTTCCGTATGTGGCAGGCGAAGTGGAGCCGGGGCTGCCCCAGAATAAAGTCGGCCGTGGTACGCATGTCGGGGGCCATCGCGCGCGCGTCGCCCGTTGAGACCCCGGCCGCCATCTTGATCGCAGTGTTGGCGGCGAACGAGGCCCGGAGCGACGGGGCGCATTGGTCGAGGTGCTGGTGCGCGAACACGCACCCGAGCTTGTACTTGCGGGTCTCGGTGAGGAGGTCGTCGATGTTGCTGTCGAAGTAGTCGGCAGCCTCGTCCACGAAGAGGAACGCTGGTCGGCGCTCGTGCTCCGGGATCACGGCCCGTTCGAGCACCGCCTGGAGTACGAGGGAGATGAAAATGCGGCCGAAGTGGGAGGACGAACCTTTGAGGAAGTCCTTGGCCGTGTCCACCAGGATGATGGAGCCGCGGTTGAGCTCGTCGAACAGGTCGATCTTCGTGCGGGGCGCCGTGAAGAGCCGAAAGAGGGTCGGGTTTTCGAGGATGCCCTGAAGCCGGTACCGGATCTGCTCCTTGGTCTGATCGAACGAGCCCTTCTTGCCGCGGGGGGCGCTGAAGTCCCGCTGGAAAAACCGGCGTTGGATGTCGGGAAGCGACTCTATCGCGCTCTGGTACGGCTCCGGGTCGTCCATGAGGTCGATCATGTCGAGGATGGTCGCGTTCCTCCCCAGGGTCTCGGGCAGCGCGAGCATGAGGCGCGCGACGTAGCGGAAGAACACGCCCTGCTTGGCGGTGAGATCGGCACCGAGCAGGCCGGTGAAGAGGTAGTCAAAAGTCTGGATGACGCCGGCGGTCACCTGCTCGCGGGTGGCGGGGTCGTATTCGCCGAGGCGGTGGCTCACGTCGAAGATGTTGAGCGCCGGCGGGTGGTCGATGTCCTTCGGGGTGATGAGGATCAGCCGGTCGGCGAGCCCGTCGATCGCGAGGTGCGAGATCTTGTCGATGAGGTCACCCTGGCTGTCGATGATGACCATGCCGGGCGCGTCTTCGGAGGTGAGGTCGTGGAGGATGAGGGACTGAAGGAGCTGCGTCTTGCCGGCCCCGCTGCCACCCACGATGTGCATGTGGCTGAAGCGTTCTTCGTGGGTGAGCTGCAGCGGGACCGGGCTCGTGAAGAGGTCTCGAAACGGAGTGTCTGAGAGATAGGCGTCCACCGTCTCGGCGAGCCCGCCATCATACTTGGTCGGCGGGATGAACGGCTTGCGGGGCTGGTACGGATCCGCGATGCCAGAGACCGCACAAAGGTTATGGTGGAGCTGGCGGGAGACCTCGACGAACGCCGTGTCCCGGTACTCGTCGCGCCAGAACACGGCGTAGATGTTCTCGATGAGGCGCTTCGCTTCAGGAAGCGCATAGATGAGCGGAATCGTGAAGGGCGAGGGGGCCTCGGTTTTGGGCAGCACCTCCACGATGGGTTCGAGCACCCGCAGGATGCCACCCTTCACCAATCCGACGATGCGATCGTGGTTCAGGTGGAAGTGCTCTTTTCGCCGCAAGGCGTCGCGTATCTCCACCAGCTCCTTGAGCGAGAGCGATGGTCGAAACTCGGGCACGGCGAAGATCGTTTCCTCCAAATACAGCAGGAGGCACACGACCTCGAAAAAGGTCGGTCGCAGGTCGTGCGGGATCGCGCCCTCGATCTGCGGGAACAGACCGCCGGCGAACTTGTAGATGGCGTCCTTATCGGCGTATCGCCTGTGCAGCCCCGCTACCCGCTCATACAGCTCCTCGGTTTCTCGCAGCTCAAGCGACTTCTCGTCGGTGAATCGACGGAAGAATGGCGTGAAGACGCTAGGCGGCACCTTCCACGTCCAGTACTACTTCCCGGCCGTCGAAGGTCGCCGCCGCATCGAGATAGGTCCGGATGTTCCTGCAAGCGGCGTGGATCGCCTCCTCGCAGCCCAGGAGTTCGGCGAGGTCCTTGCACTCGATGTGGTGGCCCTTCGCGAGGCTGGCGATCGTGATGTTGAGGTTCATCTTGGCGAGGGCCATGGAACCCAATGTCTTGAATGCGCTCGACGCCTGCTGGGCTCGGTCGAGATGCTCGGTCGCCTTCTGGCTGTTGTATATGACTTCCCCGCCGAGGACGTACTTATTGATGCTGTCCCGCTCCGCGGGCGCGTACTCGGCGCGAATGTCGAGAGCGAAGATGGTCTTCCCGCCCATAAGCCCGCCGGTCCTCTGGGATCGCTTGAGCTTGAGTTGCATCAGACCAGGTTCCTCCGCCGCTTCCGACGGATGATGTACACGGCGGCGCCAATCACCGCCGCCACGAGCACGATCCCAATCGCCGGGTGCACCATTACAAACACAAAAGGCGTGAGAATGGCCACGAGAACGAGCAGACCGATCGCGATCATCGCGATCATCTTTACTTCGGGCATGTTGTTACCTCCTGGTGACGGACTCTTCACAACGGCGTGAGCGAGTCAAGAGGAACATCAGGGCGATTCTCCAATTCCTTGCGCTGAGCACTGGAAATTTTGGACGGGCTTTTGACAGACCACAATTCTCGTTCTTGCATCAGCTTGATGTGCATACGTTTTCTACGGTGCGACTGCGCCGGTTGCCGGCAGCTACCGCGATGGCGGCAACCGCCACCAGGCTGCGGAAGGGCTCCCCGCCGCGACCGCGGGCGTATTCACGCCGGCTCGTACAATCGGCCCGGCGCGGCCGCGGCGGCGGGACTCCCCTTGGTGATGGGCGGGTGAGGCCAACGGAAGCCAGATTGGATGGTGAGCATCGGCTTGGACGGCGGAAGGTGATCGGTCCACGCGCTCCACCGAGCGGCAGCGAGGTGG
>JAJXYI010000656.1 GCA_021780625.1 bacterium
GGCAGGGCCTGTGCCGGCCACAGGGCCAGGGTCTTTGCTATCGCGCGCACCGGATCGGGCTAGACCTTGATGCCCTCAGAGACGATCGGAAACCGCCTCACGCGCTTTCCCGTCGCCGCGAAGATCGCGTTGCACACCGCAGGCGCCACCGGCGGGATCGCCGGTTCGCCCAGGCCCGTCGGCGGATAGTCGCTCTGGATGAAGTGCACCTCGATCTTCGGCGCCTGCGGAATCCGCAGCAGCCCGTAGTCGTTGAAGTTCGACTGCTCGATGTGGCCGTCCTTGAAGGTCAGCTCCTGCAGCCACATCGCGCTGAGGCCGTCGACGATCGCGCCCTGGACCTGGTTTTCAGCGCCGCTGAGATTGACGATCGGCCCCACGTCGCAGGCGGCCACCACGCGGTGGACCGTCAGCTTTCCCGAGGCGTCCACGCTCACCTCCGCCACCTCCGCCGCATGCCCGCGGTGACAGAAGTGAAAGGCGATGCCCATGCCGCGTCCCGGCGGGAGCGGCTTTCCCCAGCCCGCCTTTTCGGCGGCGAGCTTGATCACACCGGCCGCGCGCCCGGTGTTCAGCGAATCCTCGTTCCGGGGCGGCAGCCAGCGTGGCTCGCCAAGGATATCGAGCAGGAAGGCCACATGGTCCGTGCCCGCGGCCGAGCTGAGCTCATGCAGGAAACTCTGGATCGCCCACGCATACGCTGAGGCGCCCGGCGCCCGCCACGGGCCCGTGCGAAGGCCAAGCGGGAGCAGCGTCTCCGTCAGACGGAAGTTCCGCGCAAGGGGACCGGGAAACACGTCGGCCCCGAGACCGCCGCCTGACACCGGACGGCCGTGATAGCCGAAGCTGATGAAGTGATGCGTCCATGCCTCGAGGAATCCCTTCGAGTTCACCGACCCCTTGAAGTGATGGAATCCGCCCGGACGCAGGAAATCGTGCGTGAGGTCCGACTCGCGGGTGTGCGTCATCTTCACCGGGGCGTTCACGCGGCGCGCAATCGCGGCCACCTCGACCATGTAGTCGTTGCGAAGCCGGCGCCCAAAGCCGCCGCCCACACGGAGTAGGTGCACCACGACCTTGTGCTGCGGGAGCCCGAGCATCTTCGCCACCTCCTGCGCACCGCTGTCGGGATTCTGGCTCGGCGCCCAGAGCTCCATGATCCCGTCGTGCCACCACGCCGTGCAGTTCTGCGGCTCCATCGTCGCGTGGAAGATAAACGGATACGAGTACGAGGCATTGAGCACGTGGGCCGACGAGCCCAAGGCATCATCGGGTTCGCCCCGCTCGCCGACGACACGCCCATCCTTGTCGCCGAGCGCCTCCGCCTGCGCGACGAAGGCCTTCCAGTCGTCCTTCGGGGAATCAGACTCATCCCAGACAATCGCCGCGTTGTCGGCTGCGTTGAAGGCCTCGTGCGTCGACGAGGCGATGATCGCCACGCCCGCGGCGAGTTCGCCGCCATGGCCCTCGATCACGAAGGCGTCCTTCACTCCGGGCAGACGACGGATCGCGTCCAAGTCCACCTTCTTGACGCGCGCGGCGACGGAGGGACCCTTCACATAGGTCGCATACACCATGCCCGGCACCACCTGGTCGATGCCGTACTGGAGCCGGCCCGTCACGATGGCGTGGTTATCGACGCCGCCGACGCGTGTCCCGAGCAGGCGAAATTCGGAGCGTTCCTTGAGCGGCACCGACTCGGGGTCCGGCATGCGCTGGTGCGCCGCATCGGAAGCGAGTTCGCCAAACGTCGCGCTTCGTCCACTCGCGGCGTGCTTCACGATGCCCTGTTCGGCCACGCAGTCGGAGGCAGGCACGCGCCAGCGTTTCGCGGCGGCCGAGACGAGCAGCGCACGCCCTACCGCGCCGGCGCGGCGCATGCGCATCCAGTTGTTCGGCGTGGAGGTCGACCCACCCGCGCCTTGCCAGCCATAGGCCGCAGGATCGAGGGCCGCCTGTTCCACGACCACGCGGTTCCAGTCCGCACACAGTTCCTCCGCGGTGATCATCGGGAGCGAGGTCTTGACCCCCTGGCCGAGATCCGGATTCGGAGCGGAAATCCACACCTGGTTGTCGGTCCCGATGCGAATGTAGGCGTTGGGCTTGAAGGCCGCCTTTGCCGCCTCCGCAGAAGTCTCCTCGCCCGCGTAGGCAAACCGCACGCCGAGGACGAGCCCGCCACCCGCCATCGCCGCAACTTGAAGAAAAGACCGCCGGTCCAACGTGGTCGTCGCGCTCATGCCGCACCTCCCTTCGCGGCCAGCTTGGCCGCAGCCGAATGAATCGCCGCACGGATGCGCACATAGGTGCCGCAACGGCAGAGGTTGCCCGACATGGCTGCATCGATGTCGTCATCCGAGGGATTCGGATGCTTCGCGAGAAGCGCCGCAGCCTGCATGAGCTGGCCTGGCTGACAGTAGCCGCATTGCGCCACGTCGTGCTCGATCCACGCCTCCTGAAGCGGATGCAGCGCCCCCTCGGCCTCCGCCAAGCCCTCGATGGTCCGCACATGCCGGCCGGCGATCGTGCCAACCTCCACCGAGCACGACCTCACGGCGACGCCGTCGAGGTGCACGGTGCAGGCACCGCACATGGCGATGCCGCATCCGAACTTCGTTCCCGTCTTTCCGAGACGGTCGCGCAAAACCCAGAGCAAAGGGGTGGAGGGGTCCTGATCGTTGAGCTCCACGACCTGACCATTGAGCGTGAACCGCAGGGGCGTCATGAGCGCAATTGAATGCAACGCCGGAACCTCGCGCAATCGCGCCACCACCTTTTTATCTCCACCTCCTTTTCACACATTTTAGGGCGTCTTATAGCCTCTGGCGCGAACCCAGCGTTTGAGACCCCTTTTCTGGTCCTATCGATCCATTTCAAGAATCTATTTAGTAACGACTTCCCGATCTTTGGCCACGTGCTCCATCCCGCCGCGCATTGCCGTCGCGCCCCGGGCTGGAACTACGCAGCGGACGCTGGCGGCTTGACGCCCCGGGCCG
>JAJXYI010000440.1 GCA_021780625.1 bacterium
TGGCTGCTGGTGAACGCCATCATCGTCCCCTTCCGGGCCTCCAAGTCGGCCCACGCCTACCAGTCCGTCTGGACCGAGGAAGGTTCGCCGCTGATCGTCACGAGCCGCAGGGTGCGGGATCGCCTCGGCGAACGTGTCGCGGCCGACGTGCCCGTGGCGCTCGCCATGCGGTACGGAAATCCGTCCATCGCCAGCGTCGTCGGCCAGCTCGTCGCCGCGGGGGTCGAGCACGTGTATCTTCTGCCTCAATACCCGCAGTACGCGATGTCGAGCTGGGAGACGGTGGTCGTGAAGGTTTACGAGGAGTTCGCGCGCCAGGGGCCGACGGTGCGCGTCGACTGCATACAGCCCTTCTACAGGGACGCGGACTACATCGAGGCGCTTTACGCCAGCGCCGCGCCGCACCTCAGCCAGCCCCACGATCACCTGCTGTTCAGCTTTCACGGCATTCCGGTGCGCCATCTTCGAAAGGCCGACAGCTCGCACGCACATTGCGACTGCGTGGCGAATTGCTGCGAGATCGCCTCGCCGGTCCAGTCGACCTGCTACCGCGCGCAATGCCTCGCGACCGTGCGCGCCTTCGTCGCCCGCGCGGGAATTCCCGCCGACCGTTATTCCGTGTCGTTCCAGTCGCGCCTCGGCAAGGAGCCCTGGCTCTCGCCCTACACGGACATGGTGTTGAAGGACCTGCCCTCGAAGGGGAAGAAGCGGCTGCTGGTCATGAGTCCGGCCTTCGTGGCGGACTGCCTCGAGACGCTCGAGGAGATCGCAGTCGAGGGGAAAGACACGTTCCTGGAGGCGGGCGGCGAGTGGTTCCAGCAGATTCCCTGCCTCAACGACCAGGCGCCGTACATCGATTTCCTCGAGCGCCGGGTGAAGGCCTGGTTGAACTCGTGAGCGTTCCCCCGTTGCGGCCGTCGCCAGATTCGCCATACTCGTCTTCGTGACCCAACGGGCTTCCGGTCCAACTCCCCCGATGCCGGCGCCGGCGGTGCTTCTGATCGACGCCGCGGGAACCATCCTGCTCGCGAACGCGGCCGCCGACGAGCTCCTGCACCCGCAGGGCTCCCCGTTGCGTGGGCGGGCGTTTGCCTCGCTGTTCGAGTTCGAGGTCGTCAGCGACGAGCCCGAGGCTCTCGCAGCCCAATGGGAGGCGCTGGTCGGTGCCGCCGAGGCGACCGGCGAGCAGGCGCTCGACCTGAAGGATCCCACCGGCACGCACAGGGTGTTCCTGGGTATCTCCGCCTCCGATGACGGGACGGGCAACCGTTTCGCGACGCTGCGTCCGGCCACAGAACCCGCCTCCGCCGCGCAGACAGGCGCACTGGACGAGGCTGCGCGCATCGTGGTTGAGAGTGGCGAGGCCGGGTTTTTCGACCTCGATTTCCGGGCCGGCCGCTTCGTGTTCACGGCAACGTGGAAACGGATCCTCGGCTACGCCCCGGCCGAATTGGCGGACGACTACGCCACCTGGACGGACCTGCTGCACCCCGAGGACTCCGGGGCCGCGCCGGACAGGATGGCGCGCCGGACTGCCGGCGCCGGACGTCGGCCGTTCTCCGTGGAATTTCGCATGAAACACCGCCTGGGGCACTGGGTCTGGGTGTCCGCCTCTGGCGCACAGGTGACGAGCGAGGACGGATCGCTCGGACGCGCCTGCGGCTTCATGATGGACATCTCCGACCGCAAGGAGCTCGAAGAGGCGACGCAGGCCGCCGACGACCGCATGAGGGAACTCGGCGGCGAGAGTCTGCTGGGGCTGTTCGACGTGAATTTTGAGACCGGCGAGGTCTGGCTGTCCGATTCATTCAAGCGCCTTGTCGGCTACGACGCCGACGAACTTCCGTCCGACGAGGCCACGCTGGTGGGCCTGCTCCCGCCCGAGGACGCTGAGGGCGGGCTCGCCTACTGGCTCGGCGCTCTCGGTGGTTCGGCCGCCGGGGCCGCAGCGGGAACCGGGCGCCTGCGGCACCGGGAGGGGCGCTGGGTGCCGGTGACGCTCGGCGGGCGCCGCTCGTATTCACGAACCCGCGACCTCACGCGGTTCGTCGGGTACGCCTTCGCGGGCGCCGAAGCCGGCGCCCCGGGGACAGCCGGCGCCGGGACGCCCGAGTCGATCCTGAAGGCCGCTTTCGACAGCCTCGCGGAGGGCGTGCTGGCGACCGACTCACGGGGGCGTATCGTGATCTCCAACGAAGCCGCGCGCCGGCTGCTCGGGCGACCGCAGGAGGCGATCGAGGGGCGGCCCGTGCCGGAGGTGTTCCGGCTCGTCCATGCGGCAACCGGCAAGCTCCTGCCCGACGACCCCTGCGAGATGGCGCTCGCCTCGGAGGGGCCGCTTCCTCTCTCCGTGCAGCACGCCCTCGCCCCCGCAAAGGCCGGCGAGCCTCCCATTCCCCTGGCCTGGACGGCCCGCGCCGCCTACGGCGAAGGCCCGGTCGCGGAGGGAGTCGTGATCGTTTTCCGGAATCCCGACGAGATGACCCTCACGCCCGAGGAGCTCGTGAAGGCCAACCGCTTCGAGGCGCTCGCCCTCCTCGCCGGCGGAATCACCCACGATTTCAACAACCTCCTGACGACGATCCTCGGCGGCATCTCCCTCGCTAAGACGGCGCGCGACACCGGCGGGCTCGATGACAGTGAGCAGGCCTGCATGACCGCGAAGGCGCTCGCCAAGCAGCTCCTGAGCTTCGCCAAGGGTGGATCGGGCGCGAGAAGCGTCGTCGCCCCCCGGGAGATCCTCACCGACTCCCTGCGCATCGCCGCCGCCGGCGCCACGGTCCAGACTAGTCTCGAGATCCCGGATACCGTACCTCCCGTTCAGGTCGACCGCTCCCAGATCCTGCAGGTGTTTCAAAATCTCATCGTCAACTCGATCCAGGCGATGCCCCCCGCTCCTCACCGCGGCACCGTCGCGTTGTCCGCGGAGCCGGTCACGCTCGCCGAGGGGGAGATCGAGGGGCTGACGGCAGGCGACTACGTGCGCTTCGAGGTCCGCGACAACGGCAGCGGAATCCGGCCGGAGATCCTCGAGCGCATCTGGGACCCGTTTTTCACGACCAAGAAGCACGGCACCGGGCTCGGGCTTGCGACGGTGCTCTCGATCGTGCGCAAGCACGGGGGCCAGATCGGCGTGTCGTCGGAGACCGGCGTGGGCACCGTCTTCACGATCTACCTTCCCGTGGCGGATGCGCCGATCGAGGCGCAGGCGCGCCGCGCCCCCACCCTGCGCTATGGCACCGGCCGCATCCTGTTCATGGACGACGACCCGAAGATCTGCGCCATCACCGACTCGATGCTGCAGAGCCTCGAATACGCCCACGACATCGCGCGAAACGGCGAGGAGGTCATCAAACTCTACCGCTCCTACTTCAACATCGGCAGGCCCTACGACGTCGTGATCATGGACCTCACCGTGATCGGCGGAATGGGCGGCGAGGAGGCCTTCCGGGCGCTCCGGGAGATCGATCCCGACGTCCGCGCGATCGCCGCCAGCGGCTACGACAACGAGGACATGGCGCGGCGCTTCCTCGACCTTGGGTTCTGTGCGTATCTGACAAAACCCTACCGCGTCGGAGACCTGGCCCGCGTGTTGAAGGCCGTGCTGGGCTGACCGCAGGAGCTCAGATTTCGCCCGGCTCCCTCCGGTCGGAGGCCAGTCTCAGGAACCGGCGGCAGCCGGCCAGCTGCTGGGCGACCATCCGGTCCACCTTTTCCCTGCGCTTTGCAGTCTCCAGTCCCGGGGTGAGCTTCAGTGCGCGCGCCGCGTCGAGCCACTGGGAGTAGAACGGGATGCAGGTCGACGAGACCCAGCCCAGCTCGGTCTCCGTCAGGGAGCCCTGGCGGTAGTCGGCGACCACTTGGCTGAAGCGGGTCTCAATGTCCTTCTCCTGGCTCAGGTACGGCGTGATGGCGTCGCTCCAGGCGAGCTCCTCCCGGAAGTGGTAGTTGAAGCGCGGTGTGAAGGTGATCCCCGCGATCACCATCGCGACGGTGAGCAGCGCGCCCACCAGGAATCGGGGCGTCAACTGCCGCGTGCGCTCGGGGCCGTCGATCGGCAGAGCCATGGCAAGGCCGAGAACGATGCCCATGACGAATCCGCCCACGTGCGCGGAATTGTCGATCCCCTGGTAAACCGACCCGAAGATGAGGTTGTAGATGGCGAAGCCGATCGTGCTGCGGATCATCGGGCGGAACACCCCCTGCGGGAAGCGGCGCTTCTCGCGCACGAGGTAGCCCAGGATCAGCCCGTAGACGCCGAAGATCGCGCCCGAGGCCCCCGCGCTCCAGACCTTGTCGCCGTTCCAGAAAATGCTCGCGAACCCGCCCGCGACGCCGGCCGCCAGGTATCCAAGAAGATAATTCACCTTGCCGAACAATCGCTCCGCCAGGTGGCCCGCCTGGAAATAGGCCCACATGTTGAAGGCGATGTGGAAGACGCCGAAATGCATGAACATCGAGGTGAGGAGTCGCCACCACTCCCCGTCGGTCGTCGCGCCGCCGTTGTTCGCGCCGTAGAGTATGTACGGTCGCATGCTGCCGGGCTCCAGCCATCCGGCCCCAAAGAACCCGGCCAGCACCACGAAAACCAGGATGTTGAGCCCGATGATGACGTTGGTCACCGACACCCGGGCGGGGCCGGTCGTGGACTGCGCGCCCCACAGCTTGCGGCGGAAATCCGCAGCCGCCGCGAGGTCCGGCTCCCGGTTGGCGGGCATCATGCGGGCGACCGCCAGCGCCTGTTCGGGCGAGGCGCAATAGAAGATGAACCAGGCGCTGCTGCCTCCCGCCCGCGAGGACTGGAACTGCACGCGGGCTCCGGCCACACCCACGTTCCAGATGTCCGACGCCCGGTACTGCAGCGCGCGCCGGCGGGTCGAGAAGGCCGAGCGTACGGATCCTTCGAATACGTAAATCGGGCCCTCCGGCCTGATGACGAGCCTGCCCTCCCCTGTCAGCCCCAGGTTGCGTGGCTCACCGGCGGATCCTTCAAATCGGATCGGAATCGCAATCTCGGGCGGTGGCTCGCCGGAGGGTGGCAGTGATACGGGCGTGGGCATGTCGGGAGGGCTGGTCGCGGGGTTGCATTCGGCGCGCAACGTGATGCAGGCGTCAAGCCTGTGCCACGACCACCAGCTCGATTGTCGCAGGATCCAGGCCGATGAGGAGCGACAATGCCTGCCGGTAGGCCTCGAGCTGCCGCGTGTGGCGGCGTGCGTCGGCGCCGCGCCCAGTCTTGAAGTCCGCGACCACCGCCGACACCGGGCGCCCAGCGTCGTCGCGGCGGATCACCACGCGGTCGAAGCGCCCGCTGATCCAGGTCTCCCCGACCATCACCTCGAACGCACGCTCACGCCAGAGCTCCGAGCGTCCGGCCGGCTTTGCGAAGATCCCGGGGGCGGACCGGATCAGCCCTTCGACGGCGGTCCTGACCGACTCCCCACACGACGCGAAGACCGGTTGAAGCGCGCCCGACCGCGCGGACGTTTCTGCGGGAAGCCACTCGATTCGCGCGAGCACCGCATGGACCGCGATGCCGAAGTCCTCCGCGTCGTGATCGGCCCTCCAGAGCACTCGGCGCGCCCCGCCTTCGGGCTCCTCGGAGGGACGCAGCGGTGAACGCCTCAGGAAATTCGGGCGTTCGGCTTCCGGTATCGGGGCCAGTTGCCAGTCCAGGGCTCGCCCCGGAGGACGCCCGGGCCTCGCCATCTCGGCAGCCGCCGGCTGGCCCTCTTCCCAGGCGCAGAGGAAAGTCTGCCCCCCGATCACGCGGTCGCGGGGCTGAGGACCGAGCGCCCGGCCAAGGAGGGTGACGAAATTGGCCGATTTCGTGCGGGCAGGATCGGAGCTGAGCACGAAAAGTCCCAGCCGGGCGCGGGTCATCGCCACATACAGCACGCACAGCTGCTCGAACGCTGCGTCCCCCTCGGCGTCGGCAATCTGCGCGCCGAGCACCGCATCGCGCGACGCGATGTCCTTTCGCGGGGTCTGGAGGATCCATTCCACCGTCCCCTCGGCGCTGCGTTTCACCGCTATCGAGCGGCGGCGTTCGCGCAGGCTGTTCCCCTCGAGATCCGGCAGAATCACGAAGTCCCAGTCGAGCCCCTTGGCCTTGTGCACGGTCATGATCGCAACCTGCCCGGGCACGTCGGTCTCGCGGAGTGCGAGGGCGTCGAGTTCGCGCACGAACGCGTCGATGTCGATCCCCCCGGCCGCGTCGAATTCGCGCGCGGCGGCGGCACACTCGGCCATGCGGGCCGGAGAAAATCGATTCCCTTCGCCGAAATGCGGCGCGGCAATCCGCACCCAATCCGCCACCACGCCCTCCATGCCGGCCGCCGACGCCCTCCGGCGGACCTGCTCCGCCAGCCCTTCGGGCCCGCGATGCCGCCGCTCGAGTTCTTCACCCGCTGGCGTCATGCGCAGGTGCGTCCATGCAAGCCGGTCGCCGGGATGGGCGGCCACACGAAGGTAGGACCGCAGCGCAACCGATGCGGCGTTGTCGCGGCCAGGCCGCACTTCGGCCGCAAGCGAGCACGGGAGCCCCTCGCTCCTGAGGTAATCGACCAGCGCGGCGGCATCCGCATTGGTCTGGGTCAGGACCGCGACCGACAGTCCGCGGGACAGTGGATCGAGTCCCTGCAGCAGCCGGAGGAGGTCGCGCCGCCGCGGTTCGTCGTCCGACTCGGAAAGCAACCAGCATGAATAGCCGGGCTTCGCCGCAAGCGTCGCGGCGCTGCGGTGATCGGTCCACATGCGCGACCAGCGTGCGGCGACCTCCTCACCACACACCTCGCCGATCGCCGCCGAGGCTCCGAAGACCCCGTTCACCATCGCGAGCACCGGACCGGTCGAGCGATAGGATTCCGACAACTTCCGCTGCTCCAGCGCCGCGCCGTAGGCCGCCGACACGCGGTCGAAGAGCTTGTCGTCGCTCCCGCGCCACATGTACAGGCACTGTTTCGTGTCGCCGACGGCAAAGAAACTGCGCCGCCCCTCGGGGTCCTGGATCACCTCGTCGACCAGTCCCGCGATCGCCCGCCACTGCGCGTGGCTGGTGTCCTGAAACTCGTCCAGGAGCCAGTGATCGAACGCCCCGTCGAGGCGGTATGTCATCTGGCGCCGCAGCTCCTCGTCCTCGAGCCCGGACGCCTCGCCTCCGCCCGAGAGCAGGCGCGTCATGTCCCCGATCGTGAGCCAGCCCCGGCTCCGGACGTCGTCGCGATAGACGCGCTCGAAGAGCGTGATGAGCTCCTGGATACCGCGCGTCGCGACAAGCCGCGGCGCGAGTTCCATCCAGACCCCGGTCCGCGCGAGTCGGGCGCCGAGGTCGCAGAGCTCGGGTGTGAGATCCATCCTCTTCCGCACCGTGATCCGCGCGCTTCCGCGATCGAGGTCGGCCAGGACCTCCAGGAATTTCACCACGAACTTGCGCACGGTCGCAGGCAGCTCCGCGGGCGGGCGCCACTCGGCCAGTGCATCCAGGAAGGCCCGCCAGTCGCCGGACTGCGCGGCGCTGAGCGTAGCCCAGGGGAGCGCGTCGGAAAAGGCGGCCGCGAGCTGACGTGGATCCTCACCCGTCTCCCGCCAGGGACACCCCTCCGGCCAGATGGCCGCCGGATTTCCCCAGCGCGCCGGGTCGGGCTCCTCGAGGTAGAGCGACTGGTGTTCCTCGATGAACGCATCGAGCAGGTCCGTCGTCCGCTTTTCCTCGCGGCCCATCGTCGCCCGCTTGAAGGCATGCCAGAATTCCTGCAGCCGCTCCTCCTCCCCCTCGAGTGAGAGCAGTTCCGCCTGGGCGCGTCGCACCGCCTCGGCGCGCTGATGGTCATCGATGAGTTCGGGCGGCGCCCCAAGTCCCAGCTCGAACGGAAACCCCCGCACGACGCGCGAGAAGAAACTGTCGTAGGTCGAGAGCTGCAGGCGGTGAAGGCGGTCGAGCAGGAGCCGGAGATGGCGGAGGCAGGCTCCACTGTCCACCGGGAGCCCGATGTCGCGTGCCAGCTCCGAGGCTTCCGCGGGGTCGGCCGCGGCGCATGCGAGGCGGTGAAAGATTTTCTCGAAGAATTCGCCCGCCGCCTTTCGCGTGAAGGTCAGCGCGATGATCCGCTCGGGTTCACCCGTGGCGAACAGCAGCCGCAGATACCGTACCGTGAGCTGGTACGTCTTTCCGGTGCCCGCGCTTGCGGCGATGAGTTCGTGTCCGAAGCGGCTCACGTCCGCCTCCCTTCCATCATGGCGAAGGGACCAGGCTCCACCGCGCTTTCGATGCCCTCCGGGAAGAGCGCCTCATAGGCCTCGTCCCAGGTTCGGCGCGGCGCCGGCGGCCAGAAGCGGCCCGCGGCGATCGCACGCGCCACCGCGACGGCGCAGGACTCCGCCTCGCGGAGTCGATCCGCGCCGAGTTCCTCCCAGATGCGCACCTCGGTCTCCTCCTTGGTCTTCGGAAGGATGAAGTAACCGGCAGCCGGCTCGACCCCGGTCATGACCCGCGTGGCGAGCACGTACAGCGGGAGCTGGAGATCGGTCCATCGGCGCGCGCGCCCCTCGACCTCGAGGCGCGCCTCGGGCAGGACATGGTCTGCCGCCACGGGCACGGTCGCCCAGTGCGTGTCCCTCGGAGACTTCGCCTTGTCGGCCGTCTTGTAGTCGAGCACGCGGATACGGCCGTCGGCATGGCGGTCGATGCGATCGATGACGCCTCCAAACCGGAACCCGCCGATTTCCAGGCTCCAGGAGCGCTCGGTTTCCACCGTGCGCCACCCCTCGGCCCGCTGGGCCGCCTCGACTGTTGCCGCGGCCCGCAGCCGGGCTGCCGCAGCCTCAAGCTGTAGTTTCACGGCAAACGAACCCAGGCGGCCGAACCGTTCCGCGGCGGCGGCATTGAGCTGGGACACGAGAAATTCCGCCAGCATCGCCTCGTCCTCGACCTCGCGCATCACCGAATCCTTCGCCATCGCCTCAAAGGCCGCGTGGCAGAGCGTGCCGAAGTCGGTCGGGTCCAGGTCGCGCTTCTCGGTGTCGAGCGGCCGCGCGCGCAGGCCGTACTCCAGATAATAGCGATACGGACAATCGAGGTACGCCCTGATCGCGCTCGCCGACAGGCTCTGCGGCAGCGTTGCAGGAAGCGCCTTGAGTCGCCAGGGAATGACCCGCGGCGGTTTCGCTTCGGGCGGAGGCAGGGGTTCGAACAGGTATCTCGCGGTGGCAATGAGTTCCTCGTCAGAGCACGCGAACAGCAGGCGCGAAGGCTGGAGGGGATCGCCCCCGCCGCCGAGCTTGGGGACCAGGATGTCGACGCGGCCCGACTCGGAGCGTGAGCGCACCGCTGCCTCGAGGAGGAGGCGGTCGCGAGCCTGCCTGCGGTCGTTGCTCTCCAGGCCAAGGTGCCGCCGCAGAGTCTCCGGCATGAACGGATCGCCCTGCGTCGTCTCGGGCACCGAGCCCTCGTTGAAACCGCCCACCACCAGGTGCGGCGCAGGGTCGAACGCGATCTCCATCCAGCCCTGCAGGTCCCAGGCCTCGTCGGGACGCGCTGGATACAGGCGCAGGGAATTGAGGAGCCGCCCCAGAAGCGCCGGCCAGAAATCGCCGGGTAGCGAGGCATGCCGCGCCTCGACCGAGGCCAGGCTGGCCAGCTCGCGGGCCAGCGCGGCCGCGGCCTCCGCCTCTTCCAGGGCTCCCGCATCCACGCGGGCGTCCGCATGCACCTCGGCGACCAGATCCGACAAGGTTCGGAAAAACGGCTCCCGCCGAAACCGGGCCGCAGCCGCCGAGAACCATTCGAGCACCTGACGCAGGCCGTCCCTTCCCTCCGCCCGTGCGGCCTCGATCGCAGCACCAAGTCCCGAAGGAAGGCGTGCCACCGCGAGCGCATCCAGCTGAACCGAGAACTCCACCGGTCCCTGAAACCAGCCCACACGCCCCGACGCGTACGCGCAGAACGCGGGATTTCGCGCCAGCAGGTGCGCCGCCCCAAGTCCGTCCTCGCCCGCAAGGCCGGCAAGCGTGCGGACCGTTGCGGCGATCGCACTCCGGGCCAGCGGTCGTCCGGCGGGATCGTGGTGCCCGAGCCCGCGCGCTTCGAACTCGGCCGCCACCGTCGACACCAGGTTCGGGTCCGCCAGCGTGATCGACAGGCTCGACGGCGCCCGTGTGTATGCTTCGGCGAGGCCCGCCACGCGCCGGGCCAGCTCAGCCGGATCCTTCAACGAGCGGATCGCGCAGCGGGGACCGTCGAGTTTCAACGGACGGCGCGGACTGTCGGTCGCGGGCCGTCCCCAGGCATCGTGCAGCGACAGCTCCGGCGCTCCGTGCACGACCACCTGGACCGGCAAACCGTCCGACCAGCGCGCGAGTATCCGTTCGGCCACAGGAGACAGGTCCGGCACGGCGGCGACTACGATCCGCCGGATATCCGGAGGCGGCGGTACCTCATCCACCACCCTTGCGAGCCGAAGGAACGGATCCTCGAAGGAACGCTCGGCCAGCCTCGCCCGCCAGCGGTCCTCGATCAACGCGAGCGACGCCCACCGCTCGGGTTCGTAATCCGTCCCGGACGTGCGCGTCGCGACACCGTGAAAATCGATCAGGGCCCGGTTCAGCTCGGTCTTGAGGCGCGCCAACTGCTCCGCAAAGCCGAGCGCCCAGGCGCCGTCGCGGCGCGGCGGGTCGACCGGCACCAGCGCCCTGACCTCATCGAGATCGAGCGCCTTCAGCACCTCCCCCCAGGCCGCCAACTGGTCGGGATGGGAGGGTCCACCATCGGCCGCGACCACGGCTTCGATCCACTCGGGAGTGGCAATGTGCGGCGCAAGGATGCCCGTTCCAATCTCCCGCGCACGCTCGGCCAGCACAGCCCTAAGCCGGCGCCCGGCCTGGCGCGTCGGCACGACCACCGCGACATCCGACAAATCCCAGGGCGCCGAGACCTGCCCTGCGCAGAGCCAGGCCGCGAGTTGCGGCAGCAGGGGCTGGGTCCAGGGGATGACGTGCGTCTCGCGCGGCATGGCACGCGCCACTCTGGGGTGCGCCGCCGCGCGCTCAAGCGTGGAGACGCCCGAACGCGCGATTCGCGGCCACGCGACTCACGCCAGCCCCGCCCGGACCAGCAGCGCCTTGGGGTCGGGATCCCGACCCATGAAGCGGCGGAACAACACCGCAGGATCCTCCGAATTGCCCTTGCTCAGGACGTGTTCGACGAATTCGCCGCCGACGCGCTCGCTGAAGAGGCCTTCGTTGAGGAATCGCGTGAAGGCGTCCGCCTCCAGCACTTCCGCCCACTTGTATGAATAATAGCCCGACGCGTAGCCGACGGGATCAGCGAAGATGTGCGTGAATCGCCGGACGATGGTCGGCGAAGGCGGCTCCGTGGGCACGATCGTATCGGCGATCGCAGCGCGCACCGCGGCCTCGAGGTCGCCCGCGCCGAATTCGCCCGCCCGCAGATGCAGCAGCAGGTCCATCTTGGCGAACTGGATCTGGCGCATGGTCGCACAACCGGCCCGAAACTGGCGCGCCGCACGCATCCGGCTGAATAGCTCATCGGGAATCGGCTGGCCCGTCTCATGATGCCGGGCGAACAGATCCAGGCTCTCCCGTTCCCAGCACCAGTTTTCCATGATCTGCGAGGGAAGCTCCACGAAATCCCAGGCGACGTTGACGCCGTTGAGCGAATGAATCTCCACCTCGCCGAGCAGGTGGTGCAGCAGGTGTCCGAATTCGTGAAAGACCGTCTCCACCTCGCGGTGCGACAGCAGGGCCGGCTTGCCGTCGACCGGCGGAGTCATGTTCCCACAAATCAGCCCCAGATGCGGCGCGCGCCCCCCGTCGGGCGTCGGCCCGCCGGTGAGCAGGTAGTTCATCCAGGCGCCGCCGCGTTTCGATTCGCGGGGATGCCAATCGGCATAAAATGAACCGATATGCCGCCCCTGCCGGTCGTGGACGTCGTAGAAGCGGACCTCGGGATGCCAGACGTCGACGGTACCCGGCGCACGCTCCGTGATGCGCAGCCCGAAGACGCGCGAAGCGAGTTCAAACAGGCCGGAGATGACCCGATCCATCGGGAAGTACGGCCTCAGCGCCTCGTCGTCGAAGTCGTAGCTGGCCTTGCGCAGGCGCTCGGCCCAGAACGCCAGGTCCCACGGCGCGAGCCGTC
>JAJXYI010000338.1 GCA_021780625.1 bacterium
CGCTCTCCGATCTCGACGCCGCCCGCCAGCGCAGGGACAGCCTGAAGGCGGCCGCCGGCCAGGCAGGGCTGCTCGCGGATTATGCGCGGCAGCGGCTCGCCGCGGGCCTCGCCACCCGTATCGATCTTGCGGATGCACAAGTTGCCGAAGCGCGTGCGCGCCTCGAACTCGACGCCCAGGAGTCCGCCGTGCGCCGCGCCTGGGTCGGACTCTTCACCGCCCTGGGCGGCGGCGGCCCGGCCTCCGAGGCACCGAAGGTCGACGCGAAAATCGATCCCCGCCGGTAATCGAGCGGTAATCGGCGTCGAGCTAGGGTATCGGGACACCTTCCGGTCCGCAGGCCGCGGATTGGACGGAATGACAAACCATGATCCTCTCCCGCCTCCACCGCTCCCTCTCCATCGCACTGGTCGCCGCCGTCGCGGCCGCCGCCCCGCTGTCCGCCGCCGATGCTCCAGATCGCGACGCACCGCCACGCCACGCATCGATTCATGTCGACGGGAAAGTACCGCGCGCGAACCTCCCGGCCCTCGCGAAAATCAGCTTCGCCGAGGCACTCGACATCGCCGCGAGGGCCCAACCGGGCCGCGTGATCAAGGGAGAGCTCGAGGTCGAAGGCGGCGTGCTCATGTACTCGTTCGACGTCGTGACTCGCGACAGGACCGTGAAGGAGGTGGAGATCGACGCGGGCACGGGCACGGTTCTCGACGTCGACAGTGATTGAGAATCCCGCAGGACGGGGCACCGAAAGCGGAGCCCCCGTTCGGCCGGCTCAGGGCCTTCGGGAGGCGCCGCACTCACTGGGAAAGAAGCGGGAAGCGAGATGGATTTCGGCATTTTTGAGTGCGGAATCTCGATTCCGCTTTCGGACGCGAGTCTCGACTCGCGCCCGATTGGTTTTGGGACGTCCGGTTTCGCTTTCACCTAACCATTGGGTCCTTTCCAATTCGGAAAGGGCGGCGCGCCGAGGTGCGCCGTCCAAAGCGAAGCCGAAGCTCCGCACCCGTCCTGAGCGCAGTCGAAGGGCTCCACATGTCCAGCGGATCGCACGCTCTCCCTTTTTTAGGTGTGGACTCTCCCGAGCCCCCCCGGCGCGAGCGATCTCCGGCGATCGCCCGCGCGCTCCAAAATCATGACAAAATGTTCATCTTTTTTAGCCGGAAAATTGACTTCTAGTTTTATGCTTCCAGTTGATTAATAAGATTTTAAAAATTAATCAAGATTTCATGATATGATACGATCTCTGTAGTTGTCACTCGAAGACAAAACCAAACCACGGAAGGTACATCATGAACATCGGTTCGATAGGATCCTCAGTATACTCCAGCCCGGCCGAAGAGGCGCGCGAGACCCGCGCGCAGACTCAAGCCGAGGCTCGACAAGGCGATCAACAGGCGGTCCAGCGACTCGCCCAGTTGAACCAACAGACGGCCTCCCAGGCCACGACTTCGGCGCCCACGTTGAACACGTCGGGGCAGGGTCGCGCTCTGAACGCCAAAGCCTGAGCGAGGCTGGCCGTTGTCGCGTCGGGCATCGGCCGCTCGATCCGGGGAGCCGGGGACCACCGAAGGCTCCTGCGCCCCAACACGACGTAAACCAGCCCCGGCCCAAACGCCGGGGCTGGCCTTTTTGGGCCTGGCGTTTCGATTCGTCGATCGGCTCTGCATCCGGGTTTTTGGACCGGTCCGGTTGAAGTTCCAGCGAAGGTCGGCACCGTTGGCTCGTGCGGCAGTCACTTCGCGCGGCACTCCTCCACTCTGCTCCGTCATGCCAAACCCTTCGATGTCGCGCTTCCTCCCGGCTGTATCCAAAATTGCCTGCGTCGCGCTCCTGCTCACCGCCAAGCTTGCCCTCGCCGGGCCGCCCTTTCTCACCGACGATCCCGAGCCGGTCGATCTCCACCACTGGGAATTCTACATTTTCGGCACCGGCGATCACGCGAGCTCGCGAGACTTCACGGTCAATGGACCCGCGATCGAGTTGAACTATGGCGTCCTGCCCGACACCCAGCTGCACCTCGTGGCGCCACTGACCACGGTCGGTTCGGCCGACGCATCCACCCAAAGCGGCTTCGGCGACATGGAGCTCGGCATCAAATACCGCTTCGTCCACGAAACCGCCGACACGCCCCAAATCGGAATCTTCCCGATGGCGGAGCTCCCGACCGGCGACTCCCAGCGCGGCCTGGGCAACGGACGCACCTGGTTCCGCCTGCCGCTGTGGATCCAGAAGAGCTGGGGCCCCTGGACCAGCTACGGCGGCGGAGGCGTCGCGCTGAATCCCGCTTCGGGACAACGCGACTACGGCTTCGGCGGCTGGCTGCTCCAGCGCGATCTCAACCCGAAGCTGACCCTCGGCGGCGAAGTGTTCGGACAGGGCGCCGATACCACCACCGACCGCGGCTTCCTCGCCGTCAACCTGGGCGGTTCCTACAATCCCTCCCCTTCGTTCAGCGTCCTGTTCAGTGCCGGACACAGCGTCGCCGGCGACAACCACTTCCTCTGGTACCTCGGACTCTACTGGACCTGGGGGCCCTGAGCCGCTCGCCCACTCCCCCAACACCCAAAAATCATTCTTGACCATTTGGTCGGTTATCACCACCGTCTCCCTTGTCACCCATGCCACGTCACAGCCAATCCCGTGAGCGCCTGCTCGAGACCGCCTCAGACCTGATCTGGCGGCAGAGCTACTACGGGACGAGCGTGGACATGATCTGCGAGCGCTGCGGGATCAAGAAGGGCAGTTTCTATCACCACTTCCCGTCGAAACAGGCCCTCGTCATCGCGGCCCTGGACACTCAGTGGCAGGGGTTTCGCCATTTTCTCGACGAAGCCTTCTCGCCTTCCCGCCCGCCCATCGAACGTTTTAGGACCTATCTTAACGGCACCCTCGCCAACCAGTTGGCTCATTTCGAGCAGACCTCCTTCGTCCTGGGCTGTCCGCTCTACTCCCTCGGCACCGAGATCGGCACCCAG
>JAJXYI010000504.1 GCA_021780625.1 bacterium
GCCGAGACGATTGTCGAGGAGCGTCTGGGAGATGTCGGCGTTGAAGCCGTTCCAGCGCTGGTACTGGTGCGTGTTCGGACCATCCAGCGTGTTGTCGTAGAAGTTGAAGATCGAGGGATCGGTCATCAGCTTGTCGCGATACACGCCGTACTGGGAGCCAGGCAGATTGGCATACACGGCATACTGAGAGTACGAGGTGATGCCGATCGCGTCGGCAAACGCGATGCCGCCGGGGATGGACCCGGTAACCGGCCAGCTGGTGCGCACCGGTTGGCTGTGATCGGAAAGATTCGAGACGCCGATGCCATAGGGCGTGCCCAGGGCGAAGGCCTCCGAAATGTTCGAGATCGAGGCGCTGTTAACGTTCGGATACGAATAGATGATGTTCGACCAGAACTCACGACCGCGAACCGTATTCAGGTAGGGAATGAGGTTTGCGGAGCCCACACCCGCGCCGACGCCGTTGGTCTGGTGCGCGACGTAGGGGTTGACCGTGATCTTGTTCAGCGTGTTGAACCAGGGGCTGATGTTGTCGACGGGCGGCAGAGTGCGCGGATTGCGGGAGCTGACCGAACCGTACTCATCGTTGATGCGGATGTCGGTGCTCGCACCCGGGAACTTGAGCCACTTGGGCGTGTAGTGCACGGCGATGTACCCGCGCTTCTGGTGGTTGTAGGTGCCCGCCTGGCGATACTCCTCGTTGTCGTCGAGTCCGACGAGGCGGACCGCGAGTTCGTTGGGGAGCAGCACGCGGTTGATGTCGACCGAATTGCGAAGACTGCCGTACTGGTCGACACGATTCTCAACCTTCACCGCGTTGCGGAACATCGCGTCGTTGAGGCTCGTGTTGATGATACCGGCGGGGCTGCCCACGCCGAAGAGCATCGAGTTCGGGCCGCGCTGCATGTCGACGCGATCGATATTGAAATTGTCCCACGGGATGCTCGAGAGGAAGTAATTCCTCGTGTTGTCGGCGGCGGTCAGGCCGCGGACGCGCGTGTCGTTGTTGGGCTGCAGCAGACGGGCCGACTCCGAGATCGTCGAATTGTTGCCCATGCCGCCGAAGTTGCCGTACACGCCACCCACTTCGGAGTTGGTCGTGTACTGCAGCAGGCTCTGGGCATCCGTCGCGCCGATGTCGTTCATGAACTTCTTGGATACGACGGAAATCGCCGAACCCAGGTCGCTCAGTTTCGTCCTCACGCGGGTGCCGGCCAGGGTGTCCTGCACCTGATAGGACTCGGAATTGGCCGTCGAATTGACGACAAACGGGGAGAGTTCGATCGTTTGGTCGTCCTGGCCCGACGGAGTTTGGTCACTCCCGGTGGTGCCGGTGGTTCCGGCAGCGGCTTGTCCGAAGGATTTCGGAACGACCGCGAATGTAAGTGCAACGGCACAAGCTGCCGCCGCCGATACGAGGGTTCTTCTCATAGGGTTGTTTTGGTTTGCGGGGGGGTCTGTCAGGTTGGGCCCATCCCTCGAGGGAACGGGCCTTTGGCGAGGAGTAAGCATTCCGGGGAAACCCGGAACGTCTCCGTTACTCGAATTTTCGAGTGAGCGGGGCGGATCAGCGGCTCACACTGCCTTCGCCTCGCAGAAATCCTGTCGAAAGAGTACGTTGCCGAAGACCGGCAGGGTGCGTCCGTCGCACCAGTCGCCCTCGACCAAGGTGCAGCTGGGGATGTCGGGAAGCCCGAAACTGTGGCGGTGCAGCTGGGCAACGAGCATCTCGACCGCCACCTCGCCCACCCGGTCGCTGTTGTGGCGCAATCCGGCAGTCCGGCCCGGCTCGTCGTGGAGAAAAATGTCCGCGAAGGCGACGTCCCCCGGGACCGAGATCCCCAGCGACGCAATCACCTCGTGTACGAACCGACCGTAGCTCAACACCACTTCGGGACGGTAGGCGCCGTACCAGCGCCTGAACTCCTCGCGGGGCACCGACCAGTCGGACGCCGCGGGCGCATCCATCATCCGCGCCGGCCCATAGTGCAGGATCGGAATCTGCTCCTCGGGCTCCAGGTCCTGCTGTTCGGCGAGGAAACCCGCCGACCAGGCCCGGCCGACGAATTCGTCCCACCAGCGCGGCATCACCATGCCAATGCGGCGGTAGCCCGCCTGCAGGATCCTTCGCATCGCGAGCTGGATCATCGAGCGTTGGTCGTTCGTCACGTTGTGCAACCGCAGGCTCTGCGGGCAGTAGTCGATCTTCACCGCCGCAAAACGCGACCAGTCGAAATCCATGGGCATCGTCTTCGTTGGCACGTGCGACGCGAAGATCAGCCCCGAGATGCCCCGCGCATACAGGATGTCGCTGAGCCGCCTGGCGGTCATGCCGGGCTCTCCCAGCCAGAAGTGTTCGACCTTGTAGCCGAGCTCGCCCGCCTTGTGCACGGCGCCCAGGTGAAAGTGCTCGTGCGCAGGGCTGTCCTTCCAGCCCCACCGCGTATGCCAATGCGTGATATACGCCAGCGGCGGCGCCTCGCGCCGGATATTCATGGAACGACGGTACGCCATGAGCGCCTGCAGCTCAGGGTCACGCCGGTACCCCATCTCCTCGGCCAGAGACTTGATCCGCTGGCGGGTTGAGGGAGGAAGGCTGGGATGATCGTGGAGCGCCAACGAAACCGTGGAAATGTGCACGGAAGCTCGTTTCGCGATGTCTGAAAGCGTGACTCGCGCGTTCATAAGTGGGTCAATCTAGGGGATCAGGATCCGGCAACACCGGCACCAGCCGGAAGACCCGCGTCTCAAGGGGGTCCGATTGCTGGTACCAGATTGTCTGATACCAAGACTGTAACCCGTAGGGGCCCCTCCGCCCCATGCTCGCCGTGCTCTCATGATAGACCGCACCGAACCCGCGAATGCCCCCGATTTTCCCTCAAGGCCGCCTTCGCCTGCCGGGGGACGGGCGCGGAATGCGCTTGCAAAGCCGGCCCCCCGGCGGTTTGAGAG
>JAJXYI010000528.1 GCA_021780625.1 bacterium
AGCGAAGAGCCCAAACAGCGTGAGCAGATCCATGGGCGTCAAAATGGTGGCGGGATCAGGTGGGGAGCCCAGACGGTCTCGACGCACCCGGCCCGAGGCTCAGTGGCCGAGCGAACGCGGATTTTCGGGTGCCGCCGGCCAGTCGGCCCGGGACACCCCGGGCTTGTCCCTGCCGAATGAACCGAGGTAAAGCCCTGCGAGCAGGCCGAGGAGCGCAGCGAGGATGATCGCGAGAGTCCGTCGATCGTCGGTCAATGAATTCATGGAAAATCATCGGCCCTTCGCGATGCGGTCGAGGGCCAGGTTGAGGAGAAGGACGTTGACGCGCGCCTCCCCCAGGATTCCGAGGTCGGGCTGCTGAACGGTCTTGGCCACGAGCGCGCGGACGGTTTCCAAAGGCAGGCCGCGGGCCCGCGCAACGCGGGCAGCCTGCAGCAGGGCGTTAGCGACGCTGATGTCGGGGTCGAGACCGCTGGCGGAGGTGGTGACCGCGTCAGCGGGCACGGGCGCATCGGGAGCGAGGTGGTTTTCCGCGCGATAGGCGACGACGGCGGCCTTGATACGTTCGGCCAGCGCGGCGCTGGTCGGGCCGAGATTGGAGCCCGAGGAGTTGGTGGCGTCATAGCCCGTGCCGGCGGCGGAGGGACGCGGGTGGAAGGTGCCGGGACTGGCAAAATTCTGGGCTAGCAGACTCGAACCGCGCACGGTGCCGGAGAGGTCGACGACGAGGCTGCCGTTGGCGCGAGCCGGGAAGAGCAGTTGTCCGCCGGCCCAGACGGCGAGCGGATAGGCGCCGCAGAGCACGACCGCGAACACCAGCGTGAGCAGAAGCGCGGGCTTCAGATCGGAGAGGAAGGATTTCATGGCGTGCGGGCGTTCAGACGAGGTGGACGGCGTTGATGAGGAGATCGATCAGCTTGATGCCGACGAAGGGGATCAGGATGCCTCCGAAGCCGTAGATCAGGAGATTGCGGCGGAGCATGGCGGCGGCACCGACGGGGCGGTAGGCGACGCCACGCAGGGCGAGCGGGATCAGCGCGATGATGATCAGCGCATTGAAGATGACCGCGCTGAGGATCGCACTCAGCGGCGAGTGCAGGTGCATGATGTTAAGCGGGGCGATCTGCGGAAAGGCGCCGAGGAGGATCGCTGGGATGATCGCGAAATATTTGGCGATGTCGTTGGCGATCGAGAAGGTCGTGAGCGCACCGCGGGTGATGAGGAGCTGTTTCCCGATCTCGACGATCTCGAGCAGCTTCGTCGGGTTGGAATCGAGATCAACCATGTTGCCGGCCTCCTTGGCGGCCTGGGTGCCGGTATTCATGGCGACGCCGACGTCGGCCTGGGCGAGCGCGGGGGCGTCGTTGGTGCCGTCGCCCGTCATCGCGACAAGATGGCCGGCGGCCTGCTCGTCGCGGATGCGGGCGAGCTTCATCTCGGGCGTGGCCTGGGCCAGGAAATCATCCACGCCCGCCTCGGCGGCGATGGCGGCGGCGGTGAGCGGATTGTCGCCCGTGATCATGACCGTGCGGATGCCCATGGCCCTGAGCTGCGCGAACCGCTCCTTGATGCCGCCCTTGACGACGTCCTTCAGGAAAATCACCCCGAGCACGTCCCTGCCCTCTGCGACCACGAGCGGGGTTCCGCCCTGGCGGGAGATCGTATCAACCGAGTCGGATACGGCCGCGGGCATGGTCGCACCCTGGGATTCGACCCAGGCGCGGACATTGGCGGCGGCGCCCTTGCGGATGGCGCGGGCGGGATGGCCGTCGAGCGCGGCGAGATCGACCCCGCTCATCCGGGTCTGGGCGGTGAAGGGAACGAAGGTGGCGTGGCCCGGATGGAGTTCGCGGGCGCGCAGGTTGAACTGCTCCTTGGCGAGCACTACGATGCTGCGACCCTCGGGCGTCTCGTCGGCAAGCGAGGCGAGCTGTGCGGCCTCGGCGAGGCGATCGCGGGCGATGCCGGGGGCCGGGATGAAGTCGCTCGCCATGCGGTTGCCCAGCGTGATCGTGCCGGTCTTGTCGAGCAGCAGCACGTCGATGTCGCCTGCAGCCTCCACGGCTCGCCCGCTCATCGCCAGGACGTTGCGCTGGAGCAGGCGGTCCATGCCCGCGATTCCGATCGCGCTGAGCAGACCGCCGATCGTGGTCGGAATCAGGCAGACCAAGAGGGCGATCAGCGCCGTGATCGAAAAGACGACGTGGGAGTAGGTGCCGAAGGGACGCAGTGCGAGGATGACGAGCAGGAAGATGAAGGTCAGCGCCGAGAGCAGGATGGTGAGCGCGATCTCGTTGGGCGTCTTCTGGCGGGACGCGCCCTCGACCAGACTGATCATGTGATCGAGAAAACCCTCGCCGGGATTGGTCGAGATGCGGATCACGAGGTTGTCGGAGAGCACGACCGTGCCGCCCGTGACGGCGCTGCGGTCGCCGCCGGCCTCGCGTATCACGGGAGCGGATTCACCGGTGATGGCGGACTCGTCAACCGAGGCGGCGCCCTCGATTACGTCTCCGTCTCCTGGGATAGTCTCACCGGCCGAGACCAGCACGAGGTCGCCCTTGCGCAATACGGTGGCGTCGACGGACTCGACCTTGCCATTCGCCGCGCGGCGGCGTGCCACGAGCTGGCGGCGGGAGGAGCGCAGGGCCTGTGCCTGGGCCTTGCCGCGCCCCTCGGCGACGGCCTCGGCAAAGTTGGCGAAGAGAACGGTGAACAGCAGCCAGAGCGCGACCTGGAGCACGTAGCCGAAGGGCTCCTTAGAGGTGAAGAGCTGCTCGAAGGACAGCAGCGCGCCGACCAGCGTGATGAACATCACGGGGTTCTTGAGCTGCTGGCGCGGGTCGAGCTTTCGCACGGCGTCGCCGACGGCTTTGGTGAGGATGGCTCGGTCGAAAAGGGAAACGGCTTTGGAACTCATGGGAAGGAGGCGTTGCGGTGAAT
>JAJXYI010000132.1 GCA_021780625.1 bacterium
GGGAAGGGCTCGGCAGTCGAACACGAAGCCGCCGCCATGACCCGAGGAATCGACGGGGTATCCGCCGCGGTAGGAAAAGCTGCCGAGATGGACGGTGAGTGGCACCGAGGAGGGGGACGGGGCGGTTGAGCGCAGGGCGGCGGAGGCGACCATGCGGTGGAGCGCGGCCTGGAGTTCGGGAAGCTTCACGGGCAGGTCGCCCTCGGCGAGCAGGTGCTCGAGATTGCGGAGGGCGAAGGGCACGCTCTGGAGAAAGTGGGTCTTGTGCTCGTAATAACCGCGGTAGCCGTAAGCGCCCATGGCCTGGAGGATGCGGATGAGGGAGAAGCCGCGGTAAAAGATCTCGAAACCGCTGCGGTCGATGGGCGTGAGCGCACTGGCGGCGTCGAGATAGACCGCCTTCACTTGGTCGCGAAAGGCGAAGGGAAGGTTGGCCTTGGCGTCGAGCAGGAGCGATGCGAGATCGTAGGGCAGCGCGCCCCGGCGTCCGCCCTGGTAATCGATGAACCACGGGCGCCCGTCGCGGACCATGATGTTGCGCGACTGGAAATCCCGGAAGAGGAAGAAGTCGGAAGGCGCCTGGAGGAGGAAGGAGCAGAGGGCGTCGAAATCGTTTTCGAGGCGCTGTTCGTGAAAAGGGACCCTCGCGAGCTTGAGGAAGTAGTACTTGAAGTAGTTGAGATCCCATGACATCGAGCGGCGGTCGAAAGCCGTGTGGGGATAACAGACGGAGGTATCGAGTCCCTGGATGCCGAGGATCTGGAGGCGGGCCAGATCGCGGGCAGCCTGTTCGTAGAGGGAGGCGACGGTGGGCGGAATCTCGGGGGACTCTCCGCGTTCGCGCTGCAGGAGGTCGAAGAGGGTGGTGTCGCCGAGATCCTCCTCAAGATAGCAGCCGGCCGCGAGATCCTCGCCATAGATATCGGGAACGGGGAAGCCGCCGGCTCGGAAGTGTCGGGAAAAGGCGAGGAAGGCGCGGTTTTCCTCGGCGTCCACATGTTCGACGCCGACCGCGGATACGCCGGCGCCGACGAGCCGGTAGAGCTTCCTGTCGGAGCCGTGGGCGCGCAGCTCGACGATGTCGGAGGGCGGGGAACCGAATCGTTCGAGAAAGAGGGCGTTCAGGCGATCGTGCATGGTGCTGCGGAGCGAAGCCGTAGCCGGGAAAGGACGGGAATCCGACAAAAAAGAACGTGGTTCCGGAGGCGTGCGACGCCGCAGAGGGTGGGAGGACGGGGGGCACCGGACTGCGGAGGCTCAGTCCCGGGCGAGGGGGGCGCGATCGCAGGATTCGGAACACTCGTCCGCCTGGTCCGCGCCTTCGGGCTGGTGGGCGACGCTGCAATGGTAGAGCAGGACGTAGAGCGCTCGAAGCGTCTCGGCGCAGGAGGATCCGGGCTCTGGGACAGGCACGGGGCGCGCAGCCTCCGGACGCGCGGCGGGCGCCAAACCCTCTGGGATGTGACTGGGCATGGCGGTCTGAGAGCAGGAGCCGTGCGTCGCGGCCGGGAACTTCTCGAAAAGGTCGCGGCGCACCGGGTTGCATCCGAAAATTCCCCACTGCCGGCCACGACGGCTTCGCGGTGCGAGTCGCGCAACCGGGAATACGCCGTCTCGGAAATGGGACGTTCTCGTGCGAGTCCGCGGTGGGCTGCGGGTGTCCGGGGCGCCCGCGGACTCAGGACGGCTTAATGGGATGGTCCTTTGCGATGTCCTCGAGATTCAGTCCATAGAGCTGCCTGGCGCAGGCGGGACAGATGCTGTGGGTGAAGCTGGCTTCGGAATGTGCGGCAATGAAGGATTCGAGTGAATTCCAAGAGCCCATCTCGTCGCGGATATTTTTGCAGTTTGCGCAGATGGGCAGGAGGCCGGAGAGCTGTTTGACCTTCAGGAGCGCCGATTCGAGGTCGACGCGCAGGGCGCGTTCGGCGGCGAGGGCCTGGCGGAGGGAGAGATGGGTCCGGGTGCGGACGAGGAGTTCCTGGGCGTGGAAGGGTTTGATGATGTAATCGACGCCGCCGCACTCGAAACCCTCGATCACGGAGCCGATATCGGACACGGCGGTCAGGAAGATGACGGGGATATCGGCGGTCCGGGGATCGGCCTTGAGAAGACGGCAGGATTGGTAGCCATCCATCTTCGGCATCATGACGTCCATGAGGATGAGCTCGGGAGATTCGGCCGCGGCGAGATCGACGGCCTCGCGTCCGTTTGAAGCGACGAGGAGGTCGTAGGCGGAGCCGAGGATGCCATACACAAACTCGACATTGGCGGCGGTGTCGTCCGCGAGGAGGATGACGGGTTTGGGCGGACTCATCGGGGAGGTGTGGGGTTTAAGTGAATCCCGTGTTCGGAGGCGAAGGCTGCGAGCCGTTCGGCGGCGCCGGGAAAATCCATGCGTGCGACGCGGACGGCGAGCTCGTCGAAGTGCGGATCGCCGGCCGCGAGTGTGCGCATCCGGTCGATGACGGATCTGGCCTCGAGGCTGCGCCTGCGCAGCATACGTCCGAGTTCCTCGACGAGGGGCGCGAGCTGATCGAGATTTTTGGAGGAAGCGGGCGCCCGTGGGGTCGGGATGGCGGCGGGAGTGGAGACCGGGGCTGGGAGCCAGCGATTCAGCATGCTGCGCAGCTGGTCCATCTCGAAAGGTTTTCCGATGTGGTCGTTCATGCCGGCATCGAGGCAGCGACGGCGTTCGTGATCCATGGCGTGGGCGGTTGCGGCTACGATGGGCACGGTGGTATTTTGGCGACGGATACGCAGGGTCGCCTCGAGGCCGTCGATATCGGGCATCTGGATGTCCATCAGGATCAGGTCATACCGTGCCTTGGGATCGAGGGCCATGTCGACGGCCTCGCGACCGGAGCCGGCGATCGCGACTTCGAGGCCGAGGCTTGAGAGCATTTTGCGGGAGACGACCTGATTGATGGGATTGTCGTCGACCACGAGGACCGAACCGATGCGGGCGGGCGGTTGAAATTCGGACAGGGGCTGGGGGGCGGGGACCAGGGCGGACAGTCGGGGCTCGGCGGGCAGGCCGGGAGACTTGAGTACGACCGTGAAGGAGAAAGTGCTTCCCTCGCCGACTTTGCTTTCGACGGAGATCTGGCCGCCCATCAATGCGACGAGCCGACGGCTGATGACGAGGCCGAGTCCGGTGCCGCCGAAGCGTCGGGTAGTGGAAGAGTCGGCCTGACTGAAGGGCTGGAATAGCCTGGGGAGGATGTCCGGGGGGATTCCTACTCCGGAGTCGGCGACCGCGAAGCGGAGGGTGACGGAGCCTTCGGTGGCGGATTCCTGGGCGACCGAGACGGCGACATGGCCGGACTCGGTGAACTTGATGGCGTTGTTGACGAGATTGAGGAGCACCTGACCGAGGCGGAGGGGGTCTCCGACGAGGGGAGTGGGCAGCCCCGCGGGAAGATCGAAGGAGACCTGGAGGCCTTTCTGGGCGGCGGTGGCGGCGACTAAGGAGGACACGTGACTGAACACGCTGGGCAGGTCGACCGCGGTGCTCTCGATTTCAAGGCGTTCGGCCTCGATCTTCGACAGGTCGAGAATGTCGTTGATGATCCGCAGGAGATTGCGCGAGGCGTCCTGGATCTGCGTCAGGTATTCGGCCTGCTGGGCGTTGAGCGGGGATTCGAGAGCGAGGTAGGCCATGCCCATGATGGCATTCATGGGCGTGCGGATCTCGTGGCTCATGTTGGCGAGGAACTCGCTTTTTGCGCGATTGGCCGACTCGGCCTGGCGGGTGCGCTCCTTCAGCTCGACGTTGAGCTGTTCGAGTTTGAACTGGACCTCCTTGAGCTCGGTGATGTCGGAGACGAGCACGAAGAAGCCGCGGATTTCGTCGCCTGAGCGGTCGGGGATATAATGGATCCAGGTGTGGCTGACGGTGCCGTCGGACTTCACGAGGGAGCGCTCGAAATTCTGGGCTTCACCCTCGAGTGCCCGGAGGACGTAGCGTTCGTTTTTCCTGAAGAGATCGTCCCCGAGCAGATCGCGCATGTGACGATTGAGCATCTGCTCCTTGGTGACGCCGTACCATTCCTCGAGGTAGGCATTGGCGAAGGTGCAGCGGAGGTCCCGGGTCCAGTAGCAGACCATGCCTGGAAGGGCGTCGGTGACGGTGCGTATGAAATGCTCGTTGTCGACGAGCTGATGTTCGGAGCGTTTCCGGCGCAGGAGGCTCCAGAGGCCCGAGAGGAAGAGCGACAGCTCGTGGGCGTCCTCGTCGACGTACGGGACGTCCTTGTTTCCGACGCCGGCGACGGCAACGACGAGGCCGTCCTCGAACACGGGCACGCTCATGTGGCGGGCGAGGCGGGGGTGGCCGGAGGGGTAACCGTGGCGGCCGGCGATGGCCTGGTAATTGTTGTGGATGACGTGTCGTTTCAGCCTCACACAATCGGCCCAGATGCCGGCCGTGGACAGAGGCTGATGCATTGGGAACGCGGCGGAGCACGACCGCCGGACCTCGGCGTTCCACGCCACGAAATCGAGGGTATCCTGGTTCCTGTTGACGAAGTGGAGATAGGCGATGGGACTGCCGCTGAGGCTGGCCATCTCGTCGACAGCGAGTTCGAGTAGTTCGGTTTCCGTTTTCGAACCCGCATCATGGACCTGCATCAGGGCGGACAGACGGCGTTCGTCGCGGTGCCGCTGCTCCTCGGCGCGCCGCAGCTCGGTGATGTCGCGGTGCGCCCAGACGCGGCCGGTCGTGACCCCGTCGACGGTGAGCGGGATGAAATCGCGCAGGACGATGCGTCCGTTGCGAAGACGGTATTCTTCGTCGTGATACGGCAGGCCCGCGGTTGCGAGAGCGGCGATCCTGCGGGCGTGGGCTTCGGGATCGGGCAGGCAGGGGACGAGCAGCTCGATGAACCGGGCGGAGGAGAGGCCGACGAGTTCGACGGGTTCCTGGCTCAGGCTATAGAGATCGCAGAAATGCTGGTTGACGCTTTCGATGATGCCCGTGGCGCCCACGACGACGATTCCGCTGTGGAGGTTGGCGATGATCGTCTGGAGGCGGATCACATTTTCGCGGATGGTCTCCTCGGCCCGTTTTTCAACTGTGATGTCCTCGTAAGCGCCGAGCAAACCGCGGATTTCACCGTCGGCTCCGCGCAAGGGGACCTTGGTGAGCCGTGCGACGAGGGAGCGGCCGCCGGGAGTGACGAGGTGTGTTTCGGTTCCGACGCGGGCGACGCCGGACTTGATGATCGCGAGGTCGTCGCTGCGATCGGCTTCCGAGCGAAGGGGAAAGTAGGCCGAGTCGTCTGTGCCGACGATTGCGTCTGGGGCGGGCAGGTTCAGATCGTGGGAGTAGGCGCGGTTGCAGCCCAGGTAATAGAGCTCGCGCGATTTCCAGAAGACGCGCACGGGGATGGCATCGAGCACGGCCTGGAGGATGAGGCGGGACTCCTGAAGGGTTCGCTCGCTGCGTTTGCTCTCGGACAGGTCCCGGGCCGTGATGCAGGTTATGGGCAAGCCGTCGAGCATGATGCGGCGGGAATTGATTTCGACGGGGTAGCGGGTGCCGTCCTTGCGGACGTGCCAGGCCTCATAACGGGCGCGACCCTCGCGTTCGAGGTCCTCGTAGATCGAGGAATTGGCGGTTGCGCTTCCCGGGGGATTGATCGCTGAGGGGGCGAGTTTCAGCAGCTCATCGTGGGAGTATCCCAGAGAGGTGCAGGCAGCCTTGTTTACTCCGAAGAACCGGCCCTCGGGGTCGATGATGAAAGTCGGATCTGCGAGGCCGTCGAACAGGGTCAGGCAATCGTGGCGTGGAGGGGCGTGCCTGGAAGCGAAGCGCCGGGTGAAGAGCAGGAATACGAGCGAGATTGCGGCGAACGCCGCAAGGCAGACGACGA
The DNA here is from genome assembly GCA_021780625.1 of bacterium. The sequence continues at coordinate 5,877 of JAJXYI010000132.1, forward strand.
CTGCGAGGGCGGAGAAGCCGACCGACTCGGCCGCGAAGACGAAGAGGCCGCCGAATGGGAATAGGAAGGCCGGCAGGAGCCGTTTCAGGCCATTGGAAATCGAAGGGGCTCCGCTGACAGATGCCTTTGCGGCGACTTCGGATCTGGGATCCATGCGAGAAAGGCGAAGAATGGGAGACTGGGGTATCCCTGCCTGGGGAGCCTCGGAGGGGATTGACTGACGGATCGGACAAAGACGGCCGGGAGGCTTGGGGATGAGCGGTCGCGGCCGACTGGAGAGGCTGGGCGAAGGGGCCCTAGAAGCCGCCCGGGCGGCCGCCGCGCATGCCGCCCATCTGACGGGCGAGTTTCTTCATGTTTCCGCCCTTCATCATCTTCATCATCTTCTGCATTTGTTGGAACTGCTTGATGAGTTGATTGACCTCGACGACCTTGACGCCGGCGCCCTTGGCGATGCGAAGGCGGCGGTTTCCATTGAGGACTTCGGGCTTGCGGCGCTCCTGAAAGGTCATCGACAGGATGATGGCCTCGGTGCGAGCCATCGATTTTTCGGCGTCGGCGTCTATCTTTACGCCGTTCATGCCGGGGAGCATGCCGAGGATGCTTTCCATCGAGCCGAGCTTCTTGATCTGTCGCATCTGGTCGAGGAAGTCCTCGAGATTGAAGTCGGCCTTGCGGAGTTTTTCCGCCATGCGTTCGGCCTCTTTCTCGTCGATGGCCTCCTGGGCCTTTTCGACGAGGGAGACGACGTCGCCCATGCCTAGGATGCGCGAGGCGAGGCGCTCGGGATAGAAGGTGTCGAAATCGGCGACTTTTTCGCCGGTGCCGATGAATTTGATTGGGACGCCGGTGATGCTCTTGATCGAAAGGGCGGCGCCGCCTCGGGCGTCGCCGTCGAGCTTGGTGAGGACGAGGCCGGTCAGGCTGAGTGCCTCGTGGAAGGTCTTGGCGACGTTGACGGCCTCCTGGCCGAGCGCGCCGTCGACGACGAGGAGGACCTCGTCGGGTTGGACGGTGGCGCGCAGGCGTTTGACCTCCTCGATCAGATCGTGGTCGATCTGAAGTCGGCCGGCGGTGTCGAAGATGATGCAGTCGGCGTTGGACTGTCTGGACTGTGCGAGTGCGGCGGCGCCGATGGCGGGGACATCGCGGCTGGAGCGGTCGCAGTAGAACTCGAGTTCCTCCTGCTTGGAGAGGATCTCGAGCTGGTCGATGGCGGCGGGGCGGTAGATGTCGCAGGCTGCGAGCAGGGGCCGGTAGCCCTTTTTCTTGAGGACGCGCCCGAGTTTCGCGGAAGACGTGGTTTTGCCGGAGCCATGCAGACCGACCATCATGATCTTGAGCGGTCGAGCAGGGGAGAGGTCGGTGGTGCCCTCGCCGAGGAGCTTCACGAGCTCGTCGTGGATGATCTTGACGATCTGCTGGCCGGGCGTGACGCCCTTGAGGACGTCCTGGCCGACGCATTGGAGCTGGACGCGTTCGACGAATTCGCGGGCGACCTTGAAGTGGACGTCGGCGGACAACAGGGCGGCGCGGACCTCCTTGAGGGCCTCCGCCATGTTTTCCTCGGTCAGCCTGCCGACGCCGCGGAGGTTTCGGAGAGCGGAGGAGAGCTTTTCGGTGAGCGATTCGAACATGGGCGAGCCGTTGAGATGGGAAGGAAAGGCGCCGGGAGGCAATGCTGGAAAACGCTCGCGGCATCCGTGGCGGTTTGGATGGACCGGCGAAGTCCGGGGGGCGGCGGCTTCAGGCCTCGGCCTTGGACCGATTCTTGATCAGATCGAGCACCATCTTCACTTCGTTCTCGAAGGCGTTGAAGCCAAGGTCGACGGCGGCGCGGGTCTTTTCGTCGAGGGGCTGGGCGAGGAGGGCTTCGATGTCGCTGAGCACGCGTGCGAGTCCGGCCGTTCCGAGGGTGAGGGCGGTGCCGCGGAAGCCGTTGACGGAGATGGCGAGCTGGTTGCAGTCGCGGACGGAGTCGCAGGTCCGGGCGAAGGCAAGCCAGTTGCGCAGCTCGTCGAGAAAAGTGCGGAGCAATTTGTTGTAGGCGCCCGAGTCGAGGCCGAGGCGTTCGCACACGATGGACGAATCCTCGAGCGATTCCTGGGCGGCCAGCTCGGATTCGGCGAGACGGATCTTCTCGAGAATCAGGTTACGGACGTAGGGCTTCACGATGTAGTGGAGCACGCCGAGCTGCACGGCACGTTGGACCTTGGAGCGATCGCTGAGCGCGGTGCAGAGGATCACGCGCATCGACTTCAGATTCTCGTCCTGCCGGATCTTTTCCACGAGGGACAAGCCGTCGAGCTTGGGCATCATGACATCGAGGATACACAGATCGATGCGTCCGGAGGCGGTGTCGCGGAGGATGCGCAGGGCTTCTTCGCCGTCTGAAGCCTCGAGGATTGTGTGCCGGTGCTCGGTCTCGATGAAAAGCCGCATGAGATCGCGGGAGATCTTGTCGTCTTCGGCGATGAGGATGCGCATGACCGTTGAACATAAAAATGCGACCCTCCGCGGGCTAGTGCTATTCGCAGCGTAATGCTACCCAGCCTGGATCGAGTCCCTCCGATGAGTGGCGGAGATCGCCGCCTTTACAACGGGGCCAGGCCGGTGAACGCCGGCATCCCATTATTGGGAAGGCGCGTCCCGCTCTCGCAAAAACGCAACGGCAGACGCCTGTCGATTGAATCGCTTTAGTTGCTGAAAATAAATGTGTTGGGGTCTTTCCGTTCTCCTGGCACAATACCTGCGATACGACGGAAGTATCCCGCACCATGCTTTCCGACATTCGTTACGCGTTTCGTTCGCTCGGCAGAACTCCAGGGTTCACCGCGGTGGTTGTGTTGTCCTTTGCCCTTGGCATAGCGGCGACCTCCACGGTGGTTTGCTGGATGGGCAACCTCTTGCTGGACCCGATTCCGGGCTCGGTCGACCAGGGGGAGTTGGTGATTCTCAAATCGAACAACGGCGGTGGAAACATCTCGGTGCTCGACGCGCGAGACTTTGCGGCGCTCGGCGAGGTGTTTGCGGGCGGCGAGGTGTCGCAGATAGGTCCGGTGTACATGGAGGGTCAGCACCATGCCGACTGGATTTACGCGCAGGTTGTTTCGCCGAACTTTTTCGACCTGCTTGGCGTGAAGCCCATTCTTGGCCGTGGGTTCCTGCCGGGCGAGGGGGTGGCATTTGGCGACGGTCCGGTCGTGGTCATCAGCGAGGCCTTGTGGCGTCGCAGGTTCGATGCCTCTGGTTCGGTCATTGGACGCAAGATCGAGATCAACCGCCACCCCGTCACGATCATCGGCGTCGCACCGGCCGGGTTTGTGGGGTCGATGACCGGGGTGTCGTTCGACTGTTGGGCGCCGCTGGGGCAATGCGGGACGTTCTTCAACTACGACCGCAGCTACCTCGATTGGCGGGGATCGAGGGCATTTCACAATCTCTTCCGCTTGAAACCGGGCGTCACGATCGCCCAGGCGCAGGCCGCCGTGAATGCCGTGAATGCGCGCCTCGATCGGGAGTACCCGCGGAGCAATCAGGGCGCCGAGCACCAGGTGCTGGCCCTGGCGGATGCGCCGTATGGCGCCCAGTGGATACTCCTGCCCGCCCTTCGGCTCATGCTTTGCGTGAGCGCGCTGGTTCTGCTCATCGTCTGCTCCAACGTCGCCAACCTCCTTCTTTCGCGAGCCGTGCGCCGCAGCAAGGAGACGGCCATACGCCTTGCGACCGGTGCCTCGCGGCTGCAGGTCGTGCGGCTCTTCGTTGTCGAGAGTCTCATCCTCGCGTTGCTGGGTGGGTGCGGCGGTCTGCTCCTGACTTTTTGGACGGTCGGTCTCCTGGGAGCATTGATTCCGGGAACGGACCTACCGGCCAACCTCCTGAATTTCGGCATCAATCCGGTGACGGTGCTATTCATCGCCGGCCTCTCGATCTTCGTCGGAGTCGGCGTGGGCTTGGTGCCCGCGTTTCAGTTTTCGGCGCGGGATGTCGGCGCCGCGATCAAGGATGGCGGGAGATCCTCCGTCGGAGCGGCGCACCACCGTGTGCGCAAGGCGCTCGTGATGGCGGAGGTCGCGCTATCGATCGTCCTGCTGGTCTGTGCGGCCCTTTGCATTAAGGGCATGCGCAAGGCCGCGACGATCAGCCCTGGATTCAATCCGGACGGGGTGCTGCTCGGCTCGTTGAACCTCGGCAGCTACGGTTACAGCGAGGCGCAAGGAAAGGTTTTCTACGATCGTCTGCTTGGGTCGCTGGAGAAGGTCCCCGGCGTCAAAGCGGCGTCGCTTGCGAGCTTCTATCCCCTCGGTTTTTCGGGATGCAAGGGCACCGACGCCAGTGTCAGCGGACGGGCGCGTCCGGTCGGCGAGGATCCCACCTGCGAGCGTACGCTGGTGTCGCCCCATTTCTTTGACACGCTGGGCATGACACTGGTCGAGGGTCGGGATTTTAACGACTCCGACGATGCGTCGTCCCCGCGGGTCGTGATTATCAACCAGGCGCTCGCGAGGCGATTCTGGCCGGGGCAGGATCCGCTGGGCCGGGTGCTGCGGAGTCAGGGCGCCGACCGCACCGTGGTGGGGGTGGTGCGGAACATAGCCTACTACCACCTTGGCGAGGCGCCGAGGGTGCATCTCTATTTTCCCTACCGGCAGGGCGTGCCGGAGCTGGATTTGGGTGTGTCGCTGCGCACGGGGGGCGATCCGCTTCGCTACGCGGCGGCTCTGCGCAAGGCGGTGACAGATATCGATCCACGGGTTGACGTGCGCCAGATCACCACGCTCAGGGAGTACGCAATGGCGGCGACCTACGGCTCGCGGGTGGCGTCCTTCATGCTCACGCTGATGGGCGTGGTTGCGCTGGTCCTGGCGGCGATGGGCATCTACGCGGTGATGGCCTACGCCGTGAGCCAGCGGATATCGGAGTTTGGGATACGCATGGCGCTGGGGGCGGGGCGGCGCGACATCGTGCGGCTGGTGCTGGGGCAGGGCATCGCAGTGGTCGGCGCCGGGATTGCCATCGGTTTGGTGGCCGCCCTGCTGGTCACGCGGCTGCTGTCGGGGTTCCTGTACGGGGTGAGTCCCTTTGATGTGCCGACCTTCGCGGGGGTGGTTGTATTGCTGGCGATCGTCGCTCTCGTGGCATGCGTGTTCCCGGCACTTCGGGCGACGCGGGTGGACCCGGTGCAGGCGCTTCGGACGGACTAGACCGTGGTTGGGAGGGGGGCCGAGATCGGCGGGTTCTTTTCCGTGATTCCTGCCGGGAATGCGCCGTTATTGTGGAGGCGGCCCAATTTCGGTCTGGTCAAGTCACTGGCTTTCCGACTAAACCCGCGCACCTATGAACCCTGTTCTGAAGCTGTTGATCGAAGGCGAGCATCTGACCACTGCCCAAATGGCGCAGGTGTCGGGCTTGTCGGAGGCTGAAATCAACGGGCAACTGGAACAGTTGAAGAAAGAGAAAATCTTCCTCGGCTGGCGTCCGGTGCTCGATCTGTCCCGTGAAGCCGCAGCAGCAGCCGCAGTCAGGGCTGTGATCGAGGTGAAGATCACGCCGGAGCGCGGGGGCGGGTTCAACCGCATGGCCGACAGGATCAGCCGCTTCGACGAGGTGGAATCCTGCTACCTGATGTCGGGGGCCTACGACCTGCTCATTTTCGTCACCGGACCGAGCCTGCAGAAGGTTGCGAGCTTCGTGTCCGAGAAGCTGTCCTCGCTCGAGGGCGTGCTGTCGACCAGCACGCATTTCATGCTTCGTTCCTACAAAGAGGGCGGCTACCTGCTCGATCTCCCTTCGGAGGAGAATGGCCGGCTCAAGATCGTTCCCTGACGCAACCCAGGCCAGGGCCCCGACGGCCCCTGCACGATGAACGCAGGGGCGGGGGCCGAGCCGCACGCGCCCCACACCCATGGATCCCAAACGTTTTGTCGCCAACCACATCGTCGACCTGCCGAAGTCCGGCATTCGCGATTTTTTTGAGATCGTGGCGAAGATGACCAACGTCATCTCGCTGGGCATCGGCGAGCCCGACTTCGACACGCCGTGGCATATTCGCGAGGCAGCGATCTACGCACTGGAGAAGGGGAAGACCCACTACACGTCGAACCTGGGGCTGATCGAGCTTCGCCGGGCGATTTCGTCGTACGTGGAGAAGACTTTTTCGATCGGCTACCGTCCCGAGGACGAGATCATCGTTACGGTCGGCGTGTCCGAGGCGCTCGACATCGCCTTCCGGGCCCTGATCAACCCGGGCGACAAGGTGCTGTATCATCAGCCTTGTTACGTGAGCTATCATCCGAGCGTGACGCTCACGCACGGCATAGGGGTGCCGGTGCCGACCTTCGCCAAGGACAATTTTGCGCTCACGGCGGAGTCGCTCCGGGCCGCGTGGCAGCCCGGCTGCAAGCTGCTGGTCCTGAACCTGCCCTGCAACCCGACCGGCGGCACCTGCAGCCGTGCACAGCTCGAGGACATCGCGCGGTTCTGCGTCGAGAAGGACCTGCTGGTGCTCAGCGACGAGATCTACTCCGAGCTCACCTTTGACGGCGTGCATGTGAGCATCGCGAGCCTGCCGGGGATGAAGGAGCGCACGATTTTCCTGCACGGCTTTTCCAAGGCCTTTGCCATGACCGGCTGGCGCATCGGCTACGCGTGCGGCCCGGCGGTGCTGGTGGATGCGATGATGAAGGTGCACCAGTACTCAATGATGTGCGCCTCGATCGTCAGCCAGGAGGCGGCCATCGAGGCTCTGGTCCGCGGCGAGGACGGCATGAAGAAGATGCGCGACCAGTATCACCGCCGCCGCGATTTCATCGTGCGCCGTTTCAACGAGATCGGTCTGGCATGCCATCTTCCGCGGGGGAGTTTTTACGCGTTCCCGTGCGTGACTTCGACGGGGAAGAACGAGCGTGACTTCGCGGTCGGTTTGCTCGAGGCGGAGCGTGTGGCGGTCGTGCCGGGCACGGCGTTTGGCGCGAACGGCTCGGGTTTCGTCCGGGCCTGTTTTGCCACGAGCTATGAGCAACTGATCCTGGCCTCCGACCGGATCGAGCGCTACGTGCAGGGGCTGGCCTCGGCGAAGCCTCCGGAATCGCGCGGCTAGGGTTCCTTTCTGGCTGGGGGCTATTTCCTTCTCGATTCCCGCCCGCCGCTTCCCGATCCTAGCGGGCATGTCTCGTATCGTCGCCATTGTCGGACGTCCCAATGTGGGCAAAAGCCGCCTGTTCAACAGGCTGGCGCGCAAACGGATTTCCATCGTCCACGACCAGCCCGGAGTCACGCGCGACGTCATCTCGACCGAGGTGAAGGAAGGCGGCTACACCCTGCTCGACACCGGCGGCTTGGGGCTGAAGGGTGGCGAGACGCCCCGCCAGCTCGTTGCGGCTTCGGAACAGCAGGTGGCTTTCGCCATCGAGGCTGCCACGCTCGTGCTCTTCGTGATCGACGGGCGCGAGGGCGTCACGAACCTCGACGAGACCATCGCTGCCTCCCTGAGGCGGGCGAACAAGAAGGTCATCGTGGTGGCGAACAAGGTGGATTTTGACGAGGGGAAGGCCGAACTGGCGCCGGTGTACCGTTTCGGGCTCGGCGAGCCCATGATGGTATCCGCGGAACATGGACGGGGGGAGGATTACCTGCGCGAGGCCATCCTGGCCGCCCTCGGTCCGGTGCCGGCGGAGGAGGAGGGTGCCCGCGCCCCGGATGCGCCGCTGTGCGTGTGTTTCATCGGGAGGCCCAACGTGGGCAAATCCTCCCTGGGCAACCGGCTGCTGGAGAGCGACCGCCTGATCGTCAGCCCCATACCCGGCACGACCCGCGACGCCGTGGAGATCGACTTTCATTTCAAGGGCCGTGACGGGAAGATGTATCCCTTCAGTCTGATCGACACGGCGGGCATCAAGGCCGCGACCAAGCTGGCCTCGCCGATCGAGTATTTCTCGCGGCTGCGTTCGCTCGATGCCATCCAGCGTGCGGACGTGATATTCATGGTGGTCGACGCGATCGACGGCATCACGCACCAGGACAAGGCCATCGCCGGCGAGGCGACCAAGGAGCGCAAGCCCATCGTGGTCGTCGTGAACAAGTGGGACCTGGTGCACAAGGCCTTCAAGGATCCGGCGGGCATCCAGGGGTACGACAACGAGCGCGAATATCGGGAGAAGTATGAGAAGGCGCTGTTCGAGCGGCTGTTCTTCACCCCGGGCTCGCCGGTCATCTTCGTGTCGGCGATGAGTGGATACGAAATCGACCGCATGCTGAACGCGGCGGTGAAGCTGCACCGGTCGCTGGACAAGAAACTCCCGACGGCGCGGCTGAACGAAACGCTCGGCGAGCTCGCCGAGCGTGTTCCTCCGCCGTCCATCGCCAACAAGCGCTTCCGCGTCTACTATGCCGTGCAGACCGGCAACCGGCCCTACCGCATTCGCATCTTCTGCAACCGCGAGGAGCAGTTGTCGGAGAGTTACCGGCGTTATCTCGAGTCCGGCCTGGTGAAGGAGTTCGACCTCGAAGGATGCCCGATCTATTTCGACCTCGTGGGCAAGCCCAAGGGTGGCCTGCGGGCCTCGATCCACGGTGCGAATCGCGATCACGACGAGTCCGGACGGCCTCTCCCGAAGTGGAAGCAGGCGGAGATCGATGAGGACTGAGGGAAAAGAAGCGAGGAGCGCGAAGCCGGAATCGGGAATGCTTCCAGTGGCTTGAACAGAAGGGAACGACGAGCGTTTCGATGAGGGAAATCCGAGGTTAATGCCGCCTGCCTCTTCACTTTCGAAACGCCGTTCTGCAGCCCGGATCCAATCCGCCTCGCGATGCTCCGTCGCCTTCGTACTTCAATTTCCGGATTCATACTCCTCGTTTCACGCTCCTCGCATCCTCGTTCTCCATGAAGATCGTTTTTCTAGGCTCTGACGGCATTGCGCTGCCGATGCTCGAGTGGATCGCCGGCTCCGGCCGGGCCCATGGCGAACTGGTTGCGGTCTACACGCAGCCCGACCGGCCCGTCGGACGCGGCCAGAAGGTGCAGGCGAACGCAATCAAGACCTGGGCGCTGGCGCGGAAGCTCCCCGTGTTTCAGCCGGAGAAGCTCACCGAGGACGTGCGGGGCGAGTATGCCGGGCTGGGTGCGGACCTGGGGCTTGTGATGGCGTACGGTCACATTTTGAAGGATGCGTTCATCGCGTCGCCGCGACTGGGAACCGTGAATCTCCACGCGTCGCTTCTGCCGGCGCTGCGGGGGGCATCGCCGATCCAGACGGCGGTGGCGAGCGGGTGCGGGGAGACGGGGGTGAGCCTGATGCGCATCGTGCGCGAGCTGGATGCGGGTCCGGTGGCGGAGGTGGAGCGGGTGTCGATCGGGCCGCGCGACACTGCGCTCGACGTGGAGCAGCGGTTGGCGACGGCCTGTGTGCCGCTCATGGAACGTGCGCTGCCCCGGATAGCGGACGGGAGCCTGAAGTTTGTGGCGCAGGATGGATCGCGTGCGACATTCTGCCGCCGACTGACCAAGGAGGACGGCGGGCTCGATTTTTCGGCTCCGGCGGCCGTGCTGGCGGCGCGGATCAACGGGCTGTATCCCTGGCCGGTGTGTTCGGTTCCGATTCACGGCCAGGCGGTCAGGATCGGGCTCGCCGAGGCGTTGCCCGAGGTGGCGCCTGCGGGCGTCGAGGCGGGTTGCGTGCTCGGACATGATGCTGAGGGGCTGCTTGTGGCTGCGGGGGGCGGCGTGTTGAGGCTGCTGAAACTTCAGCGGCCGGGGGCGCGGATGCTGCCGGCGGCGGAATTTTTGCGAGGCTTCCCGGTGCCTGCCGGCGACCGGCTCTCGTCGGTGCCCATGCCGGGACTCGTGCGTTGAGGACCTGACGCTCCGGGTTGCACGCGCGGACAAAACGTTTTCCGTGTGTCGCGAGGCGCCCCGCAGCCACATGAAAACCCATCCATCCTGAATCATGAGCCCTGCACCCATACTGGTTTGGTTCAGGAGGGACCTTCGGCTGGACGACAATCCGGCGCTGGCGGCCGCGGCCAGGCGGGGTGGGAAAGTGGTACCTGTCTACATCGAGGATCGCGCCGGGGAGGGGGCGTGGGCGGCCGGCGGGGCCTCGCGCTGGTGGCTGCATCACTCGCTTGGTGCGCTCGACGCCTCGCTTCGGGCGAACGGGAGCGGGCTCATTTTCCGCGCTGGAGACTCCGCTGAGGTGCTTGGAAGACTCGTGGCCGAAACCGGGGCGGGAGCGGTGTACTGGAATCGCCGTTACGAGCCTGCGTCTGTCGCGCTTGAAGAGGCGATCATGGCCCGGCTGGGTTCGGAGGCCATCGAGGCTGCCGGTTTCGCTGCGTCGCTGCTTTTCGAGCCGAAGGCGGTAACCAACAAGCAGGGCGGGCCCTTTCAGGTCTTCACGCCGTATTGGCGGCATTGTCTGGAGCTCGAGATACCGGATCCGGTGGCGGTGGGGCGGCCGGATTGGTGGCCGGCGGCGCGGCTGCCGCGCGGCGAAACGCTGGAGAGCCTCGGCCTGCTTCCCGGTCGGGACTGGGCGGATGGATTTGCGGCGCGCTGGACTCCGGGTGAACAGGGGGCGCGGGATGCCTTGAGAGAATTTGTGTCGGGCCGCATCGACCGATACTCGAAGGATCGGGATTTTCCCGCGCTGCGGGGAAGCTCCCGTCTGTCGGCGGCGCTGCATTTTGGCGAGATCGGACCTCGGCAGGTGTGGGCGGCGGTAAAGGAGCGGAATGCGGAGACGGGGGTGTTTCCCTCGAGCGAGGGTGAGCGGCGTTTTCTTGCGGAGCTTGGCTGGAGGGAATTCGCGCATCATCTGCTCTACCATTTTTCGCGCACGCCCGAGGCACCGCTGCGGAGCGAATATGAGCGATTCCCGTGGGCGGAGGATCCCGGAAAACGCCTGCTGCGCGCATGGCAGAGGGGGAAGACCGGGTATCCGATCGTGGACGCGGGCATGCGAGAATTGTGGGCGACGGGGTGGATGCACAATCGAGTCCGCATGATTGCTGCGTCGTTTCTGGTGAAACATCTTCGCCTGCCATGGGGCGAGGGGGCGCGGTGGTTTTGGGACACTCTCGTGGATGCCGATCTGGCGAACAACACCCTCGGTTGGCAGTGGACGGCGGGCTGCGGAGCGGACGCGGCACCCTATTTTCGTATCTTCAATCCGGTTCTTCAGGGTGAGAAGTTCGATCCCGAGGGGGCCTACGTGAAGGCGTGGGTTCCGGAGCTTGGGGGGCTGTCCCCGGCCTTTGTGCATCGTCCCTGGGAGGCAGACGCAGCGACCCTGGACGCCGGAGGTGTGGAGCTAGGGCGCAGTTATCCAAGGCCGATCGTGGATCATGCGGAGGCGCGGAGGGCGGCGCTGGCGGCGCTGCAGTCGATCAAGGCGCGGCCCTAAGAACCGGCCATCGCCATGCGCCGCCGGTGGGCGGTCCCAGGATAGGGCGTGCTTGGGGAGCAAAGTTCCGATACGGAAGGTCTACCCATCTCATGAAGATCGTCGTCGCAGGTTCCACGGGTCTGGTTGGTTCCGTCCTTGTGCCGCGCCTGAAGGCCGAGGGCCACGATGTCCTGCGGCTCGTGCGCGAGGGAGGCGGGGAGCCGGGCACCGCGGTCTGGGATCCGGTGGCCGGCACGTTGCCTGCGGGCGTGTTCGACTCGGTCGATGCGGTGGTGAATCTTTGTGGCAGCAATGTGGCGGCGGGACGGTGGACGGCAGTCCGCCGGAGCGAACTTCGCGACAGCCGCATCCGAAGCACGGGTACGCTGGTGCGCGGGTTGGCGGCCGCGGCATCGCGGCCGCGCGTGCTTGTGAATGCATCGGCCGTCGGCATCTACGGGGACCGCGGCGGCGAGGTGCTCACAGAGAAATCGCCGGCGGGTAGCGGGTTTCTTGCCAGGCTTTGTGTCGACTGGGAAGCGGAGGCGATGAAGGCGTCGGACTCGGGCACGCGTGTGGTATGTCTGCGGATTGGCGTCGTGATGAGCGGACGGGGAGGAGCGCTCGCAAAGATGCTGCCGCTCTTCAGACTGGGACTGGGAGGCAAGCTGGGGGACGGCCGCGCCTGGATGAGCTGGATATCCAGCGAGGACCTGGTGCGTGCGATCCTGTTTATCCTGACCGAGCCGTCGGTGTCGGGTCCCGTCAACGCGGTGAGTCCGGACCCGCTTCGCAACGAACAATTTGCCGCGACCTTGGCTGCGTCGCTCTCGCGTCGCGCCTGGATGCCGGTGCCGGCGGCGCTGCTCACGCTGGCTTTGGGGGAGATGGCGCGGGAGACCCTGCTTGCGAGCTGCCGGGCGCTGCCGGCGGTGCTCCGGGAGCGCGGCTTCGTGTATCGGTTCCCGGATCTTCCGGGCGCGCTGCTCGATACTCTGGGTTAAACGGACGTGTGTTTACCCGGGGGCTTGTGGTGCCGGGGCTGGCGCCGGGATCAGAAAAGCGTTGCCCCCCGCCGGAATTCTGAGGCGATAGGACGAGCCATGTCCCGCATCGCCCAAGCCTTCGCCCGCGCCCGTAGCGAGAACCGTGCAGCCTTCGTTGCGTACCTGTGTGCCGGCGATCCCGATCTTGAGACCTCGCTCGAAGCCTGCCGGGCGCTGCTTCGGAGCGGCATCGACATCCTCGAGCTTGGAGTGCCGTTTTCGGATCCGCTCGCCGACGGTCTGGTGAACCAGCTGGCCGCTCAGCGGGCACTCGAAAGCGGCATGAACAGCGCGCGGGTGTTCGAGCTGGTGAGCCGGCTGCGCGCCGAGTTTCCCCAGGCGCCGATCGTCTTTTACACGTACTACAACCTCGTCTTCACCAATGGAGTCGGACGCTATGTCGAGGCCGCCAAGGCGGCGGGCGTCGACGGCTTGCTCACACTCGACCTCCCGCCGGAGGAGGCCGGCGAATTGCTCGGGCACTGCAGGCGCTGTGGTGTGGACACCGTGTTCATTGTTGCACCGACCACTTCGGAGGAGCGCCTTCCCCGTATTGCTGAGGCCGCGACGGGGTTCATCTACTACGTCTCCCGCGAGGGAGTGACGGGCATGCGCGCCCAGATGGCCTCGGGCATTCCGGAGGCCATGGCACGCATCCGGCGGCATACGACGCTGCCTGTGGTCGTGGGTTTTGGCGTATCGCGGCGCGAGCATGTGGCGCTTGTGGCCGCGCATGCGGATGGCGTCGTGGTGGGCAGCGCCCTTGTGAACGTCATCGCCCAGAACCTCTCCGCCCGCACGGCGATCGGCCCGGGCCTGGCTAAGGTCGCGGCGGACCTGCTGGCCGGCACCCGGCGCGGCGCCTAGCGCGGCCGGCGTACTGTCGTCTCGTCGAGCGACGATGTCCTCGAACGCCCTTCGCACTCCGGGCCGCGTAATCCGCATCCTCACCGGCTGCACGGCCGTTGGAAAGACCGAGTTCGCACTGCGCTGGGCCGAACGTTTCAACGCGGAAATCCTTTCGTGCGATTCACTGCTGTTTTATCGCGGCATGGACATTGGCACGGCGAAGCCGACACGCGAGGAGCTCTCGCGGGTGCCGCATCACCTCATCGACATCTGCGACGTGACGGACCAGATGGACGTGACACGTTTCGTCGCCGCCGCCCGCGAGGTTGCCGAATCGATCGTGGCACGGGGACGGCGCGTGCTCGTGACGGGGGGAAGCGGCTTTTATCTGAAGAGTTTTCTCGCTCCGGTTGCGGACGGCGTGGAGGTGTCGGCGGAAATTCGGGATCGCGTGCGGGCGCTCACGCACGAAGAGGCGGTGAAGGAGCTTCGGGCCATGAACCCCGACGGACTTGGCAGGCTCGACGCGGCCAATCCGCGCCGGGTGGTTCGGGCGCTCGAACGCTGCCTGGCGTCCGGCCGGACGGTTGTGGAACTTGCGGAGGCGTTTGCGCGGCAGCCGTCGGCGTTTTCGGATTGGGAGGTCCGACTTGTGCGGGTCGACCGCGATCGGCCGGAGCTCGATCGCCGGATCGTGGCGAGGGTGTCGGCCATGATGGCGGCCGGCCTGGTCGACGAAGTGCGGCGCCTGATACCCCTTGGGATCGAGCGCAACCCCAGCGCCGCCTCGGCAATCGGCTATCGCGAGATCATTGCGGCGCTCAATGCGGGCCCGCCTCCCCAAGGTCTCGAGGCGGCAATCTGTCGCAACACCCAGGGACTCGTCAAAAAGCAGCGCACCTGGTTTCGGACGCAATTGCCCCCGCATCCCGCCGTGAATGGCGATTCGGCGGATGTGGAAACACTCTTTGGCCGCGACGACTGATCGGCGGAGACGCGTGCCGTCCCGAGGCAGGCGGGATATTAGCCTTCCGCATGACGGTCGGCCCCGGTGTTTTTATCCCGATGCGCCCAACCTCGGATCGCTTGCAAAGGGTCCATGGTTTTGTCGATCCTCGTGCCATGCACGATCCCGAGCCACCGTCCGATCAGGGCACCCAATCCAGGCCGGAATGGGCACCCGAGGATGCGAATGAGGCCTTTGCGACCCGAGTGGTGCAGGGAGTGCCCCGAAGCTCGGAAGCGGTGAGCCCCCCAAAGGACGCATCGGCGCGCCGTCCCCGGCTCAGTGTGGATGATTATGCGGCGGGCGTCATTGCCGGCGACCTGATGGTGCTGGGGCGGGCGATCACGCTCATCGAGAGCAACGCGCCTGCGCACCAGATGCAGGCCCAGCAGCTTCTGGCAAAGCTCCTGCCTTACTCGGGCAAGGCGCGGCGTCTGGGCATCACGGGCATCCCGGGGGCGGGGAAGAGCACGTTCATCGAGTCCTTTGGCTGTCGCCTGACTGATCTCGGGCGCCGCGTTGCGGTGCTCGCGATCGATCCGTCCAGCTCGGTTCACGGCGGAAGCATCCTTGGCGACAAGGTGCGTATGGAGAAACTGGGGACGCGAAAAAACGCATTCATCCGACCGTCGCCCTCCGGCGGATCGCTGGGCGGGGTCGCGCGCAAGACGCGCGAGGCCATCCTGGTGTGCGAGGCGGCGGGCTTCGACGTCGTGATCGTCGAGACCGTGGGGGTGGGGCAGAACGAGGTGACCGTGGCATCGATGGTGGATCTTTTCCTCGTGCTGATGATCGCCGGCGCGGGCGACGAGATGCAGGGGATCAAGAAGGGCGTCATCGAGCTGGCCGACGCGATCGTGATCAACAAGGCCGACGGCGACAACAAGCCGCGCTGCATGGCCGCGCAGGCGGAGATGAAGCGCGTGCTGCATTATCTCCAGCCGACGACCCCGGGTTGGGAAACGCCCGCGCTCCTGGCGTCCTCCCTGTCGGGTGAGGGGGTTCCCGAGGTGTGGACGATGATGGATCGGTTTTTTGCGCACACGCAGGCGACCGGGGCGCACGAGGCGCGTCGTCGCGAGCAGGCGGTGGATTGGATGCACGCGTTGATCCTCGAGAGCCTGCGCACCGAGTTCTACGCGTCGCCTGAGGTAAAGAATCGGCTCGAGGCGGTGGAATACGCGGTCGCCCATGGCCACATGCCGGCCCTTGTGGGGGCTCTCGACCTGTTGCGCGAACGCGCGCGCTGACCGGGCCCGCGCGCCGACCGCTCGGGCCTCAGATCACCAGGTCGTCGGGCAGCCGCAACGCGGCGATCTTTTCGAAGATCCGCTCGCTCGCACGCTGGTAGCGCTCCTTGCCGTCGGAGGGATGATCGTAGTCGGCGGCGTGGATCGGTTTGCCGTAGACGACCGACACCGGCGAGCCGAGGCGGACCGGGCCACCCTTGCCAAAGGCTTCGTAGCTTCCAAAGACACGGGCCGGCACGACGGTCACACCCGTCCTGCAGGCCATGAAACCCACGCCGGCTTTCGGCTTTTGCAGCTTTCCGTCGGGCGTGCGCGTGCCCTCGGGGAAGAGGATCAGGACCTTTCCGTCAGCGATCGCGCGAAGCACGCGTTTCATCGCGTGAATGTCGGAGCCTCCATCGCGGTCGACGGGAATGGTGCCGACCGTATCCAACCACCAGGAAGCGAAGCCGGGTTTCCAGAGGGTCTTGCGCGCAAAGAAGCACATCTGCCGCGGGATGTGGCAGCCGACGAGGGGCGGATCGAGATGGCTCGCGTGATTGCAGCTGACGATGAAGCCGCTGTCGCGCGGGAGATTTTCAAGGCCGACGACCTCGCCGCGAAACGCGATGTCGAATAGGACGCGAATGATGTAATGGCAGAAGCCATAGACGAACGTCATCCGCGACTGGGGAAATGCCTCGCTCATGATCCGGGTGGGCGGAGTGGCCTCAGGCCGGAGTGCCTGCAGCCTCGATGGATTTCGAGACGAACTCGACGACCTGATCGAGTGAGAGGTGGGTGCTGTCGATCGCCGTGGCTCCAGGGGGGCAGGCGAGGGGCGCGGTGCGCCGCTGGGTGTCGAGTCGGTCCCTCTCCACGATGGAATCGGTCTGGCCCTCGAGCGCGCGGCGCTTTGCGCGCTCCAGGGGATCGGCGTAGAGGAAGAAACGAAAGTCCGCCTGGGGGAAGATCACCGAGCCGATGTCGCGTCCTTCCATCACCAATCCGTGGAAGCCTGCCTTGCGTGCCACCTCCGCCTGTCCGCGCTGGTAGGCGAGCAGCGCGGTGCGAATCTCGGGAATCGCGGCAAATCGCGAAACCTCGCCGTTCACCGTTGCGCTGCGGATTTCGGCCGCGTCGATGGGACGTCCGTCGATCGTCATGCAGGCGCTGCGCCCAACCAGGTCGGTTCCCAACGTGAGGCCGGCGACCGAGGTTCTCACGGCACGGAGGTCCGACGCGCTCACGCCGCGGCGCAGCAGCTCGGCGGTGATCGCGCGATAAAAGGATCCCGTGTCGACGTGCAGCAGATGAAAACGCTCGCTGAGTGCCCGGGAAGTCGAAGACTTGCCCGAGGCCGCGCCGCCGTCGATGGCAACGATGATGAAGCGTGCTGCGGTCATGCTGCGTTTCGTTGAAGTGGAGGTTGGAAGAGCACGGCGGGGCGTGGAAAACGCGACACAATTCTGGGTGGGGCGGGAAGCGCTCAGACGCGCTCGTTCCGAAGGTCGTCGAGCACCTCGAAGAAGCGCGGGAAGGTCTTGGCGCAACACGCCGGATTGTGCACGGAAAGCCACGGCTGACCGTCGCCTCGAAGGTCCCGGCTTCCGAGGATGGCGAAGCTCATCGCGAAACGGTGGTCCCCGTAGGTTTCGATTTCAACGCCCTGGACGAGCGGGCGTGGGGTGATCGTCAGGGCTCCCTCCTCCTCGTGCACGTCCTGGCCAAGCCTGCGAAGTTCGCGCGCCATGCCCGCGACGCGGTCGGTCTCCTGCTTGCGCGTGTGGGCGATGCCCTCGATCCGGGTCGGCCCCTCGAGCAAGGGAGCGATGGCGGCGAGCGTGAGGAAAGTGTCGGAACATCCGCTGAAGTCGCGCGAAACACCATGCAGCGCAGTGGCCGCGTCGCGCGACGACTCGAGTCCCTCGGTGGATTCGCGGAAGATCCCGCCGACCGCGCGGAGGATCTCGATGAACTCGGTGTCGCCCTGGAGTCCCGCACCCGGTCCGCGAAGTCCAGGGAGGCGGATGCTCCCACCGACGACGAGAGGCAGTGCCAGGAAATAGCTCGCGGCGGTCGCGTCGGGTTCGACGCCGTACAGGCCACCGGGCGCGCGATAACTCTGGCCGGAGCCGATCAGGAATCGGTCTTCGGCGAGGCGTTTTAGCGCGGGTTGGCCAAATTGCTCCATCAGCCGCGAGGTCATCTGTACGAACGGCCAGCGCACGCCGCCGACCAGCCTGACTTCAACGGGCGAGGACGCCAGCGGAGCGACCATCAGGAGCGCGGAGAGCAGCTGACTGCTTTCGCGTGCGTCGATGTCGACGGGGCCGCCACGAAGCCCCCGGGCATGGATTTCGATGGGGAAATGGCCGTCCTCGCCAAGGCAGCGGATGTCCGCTCCGAGCACCCCGAGCGCATCGATGAGGCCCTTCATCGGCCGGCGGCGCATCTGGGGCACGCCGTCGATTCGCCAGTCGCCGGAGGGCGCGGCGGCGCACAAGGCCGTAAGAAAACGGGCGGCGGTGCCGGCGAGGCCCACGAAGAGGTCGGCGCGCCCCGGGGAAAAAAGCCGCGACTGGCCGCTGACCACGACGCGGTCGCCAGCCATGTCCACGGAAACCCCGAGAGTCCGCAGTGCGGCGATCATGAGCTCCGTGTCCTCGCTGATGAGCGTGCCCGTGAGGGCGACCGGCTCGCTCGAAAGGGCGGCCAGCAAAAGGGCGCGGTTGGTGAGGCTCTTGGATCCGGGAATGCAGGCCGCTCCCCGGACGGGGCCTTGGTAGGGCTGAATCGGAAGGAGCTCGGGAAGGCGGATCATGAGACTGCAACAAAAGAAAGGTCGGGGGAGGGACGAAAGCCAGAAATTGCGAGTGCCTCGAGCGGGGGCGATGGCCTGCGGCCGGTTGGAGGGTGGGGTGGAGTAAAAGGATTGCACCCGGACCAGGGAGCCATGCCATGCTGCGCCGCGATGCTCTGCACCTGCCAGGCCGGATTCGAATCGCTCCTCGCCGACGAACTGCGTGGCCACACCCTTGCGGTCGAGGGACTGGGGCCGGGCTGGGTGTCGGCGCCGGGCGCGGAATCGCATGTGGCGGCGTCCGACCTGGCCTTTGCCCACCGGCTGCTCAACGAGCCGACGGAGATCTCGGGCGATTCGGTCAACGCCCTGGCGCAGCAGGTGCTCGAATTCATGCTCTCCAGCCTGCGCGGCGAACGCATCGATACACCGTGGCCCTGTATCTTCGCGGGACCGGCCGAGCTCGTGGGGCTCGGACGTCGAATCGGGGCCGTGGAGAAGACCTTTTTGGACCTGCTGCGCAAGCGGCTCTCACGGGTGGCGAAACTTGCCACGCCCGAGTTGCCGCGCGGAATGGGATCGGTGCGGGGCCTGTTCGTGTGGTTCTCCGATTTTGGCAGGCTCCACGCGTCGCGGGTCCTGGTGCTCAACGGGCCGCGCCGCATGGCGGACGATCCGCTGGCCCCCTCGCGCAGCTACCTGAAGGTCGAGGAGGCCTACGGACTGCTAGGCTTCGAGCCTGGCGAGGGGGAGACGGTGGCTGATCTCGGCGCAGCGCCCGGCGGCTGGAGCTACAGCGCGGCGAAACGGGGTGCGCGCGTCGACGCGATCGACAACGGCCCGTTGAAGGGCGGAGCGGCGGATCACCCGGGCATCGTGCATCGCCGCGAGGATGCGTTCCACGTGGCGCCGCCCGAGGGCAAATCCTACGACTGGCTGTTCTGCGACATGGTCGAGGAGCCGCACCACGTGCTGCGCGACATCGTGGAGCCCTGGCTCGCGCGCCGCTGGTGCAGGCGCTTTGTGGTCAACCTGAAATTCGGACGGGTTCGCCCGCTCGAACTCCTGGCTGAGCTGCGGGCCCCGCAATCGCCCTTTTCGCAGCATGCATCCGAATTTCGGATTCGCCACCTGTATCACGACCGCGAGGAGTTCACGGTCGCGGGCGTCGTGAAGTAGGGGGCGGAAGGCGCCGCCCGGGCTGTCCTCTCAGGTCTTCAGGAGCGCCATGGCTTCGCCGCGGATCGGGAGCCCGTCCTCCAGTGCGAGTTCACAGGATTTCCCCAGGCGCGTGGGGCAGCACACGTGACCCTGGGCCATGGAAAGGGGCCCCGCGTAGACGTCGCCGCCGGCGAGGGATTCGGCGAGCCAGCGCAGGCGCAGGTCCGCGTCGAGGCAGTACAGGTTTGTCATTCCCAGCAAGACGCCATCGCCCGACTCGCGGACCAGGATCCGGTCTTCGTGTACGAGGAATTCCTCTACGAGCAGGCCCATGGGGGCGTGTCGCCTTACGACGGCACCCTTGCGGTTGAGCTTGCAGAGCACGCCGTCGATCAGCGCGTAACTGGGGGTGTCCAGGGTGAAGGCCATGAAGCGAAAGGAGGCGCGGACCAACCGTTCGCCGCGGGCACGGCGTGCCCCGGCGACGGACTGCGGTCGTGAGCCGTTCAGACGGACTGAACGGTGGTGTCGGCTGCGGGGCGTTTGATGAAGATCGCGAGAATCAATCCCTCAATCGTGCCGATAATGGGAGCGAAGATGATCGTGAACACCGCTTGAATCACAGGCCCCATGAACTTGGCCTGCATCCGAACGGTCGTATCGATCTGCTCCGGCGTCATCTTGCCCACCGTCTCCAGCTTCGTGCGCGTGAATTCGCCGTAGTACTGGACGAAGTTCGGGTTGATGAACGTGAAATGAATGTAGATGTAGACTGCGGCGAACAGGCCTGCGAAGATGGAAATCGTCAGTGAAGAAAGCACGGCCTGGGAGTAGGGATAGGCGGCCGACTGGTCGGAGCGTGACTCGCGTGCCTCGCGCATGCCCAGGTACAGCACGACGAGGGGGAGTATGAATCCGAGCAGGGAGAACCATTGGCCGTGGGCGATATTGGTCGTCTGATAGCCGAGGAGGAAGGCGATGAGGTAAACCGCGGAGCTTGCGACGGCACTGATGGCGCCGAATAGGAGGGAGTTTTTCATGGGCTGGAAAACCGACGATGATGCATAAACGCCCCGTCTGCGCCACTTTTAAGGGGAAACGCTGGAATGCGGTCCAGGCCTCAGTCTGTCTTGAACACACGGCCCAGGGGGCCGAGCACGGAGCCCTCCTCCTTGCGTGCCCCTCCGATCTGGGGGGCGGCGGCGACGATCCGGTCGGCCATCCGGGAAAGCGTGACTGACTGGAGCCAGATCTTTCCGGGCCCGCGCAGGGTAGCGAAAAAGATGCCTTCGCCGCCGAACAGGGCGGTCTTCACGTTGCCGACATACTGGATGTCGAAATCCACGGTCGGCTGGAGCGCGACCACGCATCCTGTATCCACTCGGAGCACTTCGCCCGGGGCCAGTTCACGCTCGTACAGCGTGCCGCCTGCGTGCACGAACACCCAGCCGTCACCCTGGAGTCTCTCCAGGATGAATCCCTCTCCTCCGAAGAAGCCGGCGCCCATGCGCTTCTGTAACGCGATCCCGATGCTCACGCCCTGTGCCGCGCACAGGAACGCGTCCTTCTGGGCGAGGAGTTCGCCATTCAGGGTCGCCAGATTGACCGCAACGATCTTGCCCGGATACGCGGCGGAGAAAGCGACCCGGCGCTTGGTGGTGCTGCGATTATGAAAGAGCGTCATGAACAGCGACTCGCCCGCCAGCAGCCGCTTGCCCGCGCCGACGAGCGAGTCGAGCAGGCCCTGACTGCGGTTCGAGCCGTCCCCGAACACCGTCTCCACCGCGATGCCGTCCTCCATGTACATCATCGCCCCGGCTTCAGCGACGACCGATTCATTCGGGTCGAGTTCGATTTCAACAAATTGGAGGTCGTCCCCGAGGATGCGATAATCGATGGCGTGTGCGGTGCTCATGGGGCGGAAATAAGAAGGGATTTCCGATCCAGGTCAACCGGCCCATCCGTTGAAAATCCCGGCCGACTGCGGCGGCTCCGGGCGACTGCGTAGGCGGAGCACGGATACTCGCAGCGGGCGAGGGGGGCGCCTTCAGAGGCCGAGCGCGGTCTTGTAGACTCGCGGGACGCGTTTGGTGACCGAGCAGAGTACTTCCCAGGGAATGGTGTCGGCCCAGGCGCTGAATTCGGTGACCGAGATCTCGGCGCCGTTCTGGCGGCCGACGAGCACGGCCTCGTCGCCCGCGATGACTCCGGGATTGTCGGTCACGTCGATGATGGTCTGGTCCATCGTGACGCGCCCGAGCACGGGACAGCGCCTTCCACGGACCAGCACCTCGGCGCGGTTGCTCGTGGACCTGGAGATGCCGTCGCCGTATCCTGCGCAAAGGATGGCAATCGTGCTGTCGCGGCCGAGCGTTCGGGTGCGGCCGTAGCTGACGGTGGTGCCTGCGGGCAACCGTTTGACGACGCCCACGCGCGTCCGGAAGCTGAATACTGGCTCTGTCGAGACCTGCGAAAGCAGCGAGTTGGGGTGGGGCAGGATTCCAAACTGGAGCAGTCCGATGCGCACGGCATTGAATGGCCCGGCGGTCTCGATGCTCTCGAGGCCGGCGCTGTTGTCCGCGTGGACGAACAGGCTGGCGAGGTCGAGGCCGCGGCAGCGATGCAGGGCGGCGAGAAAGCGCCGGCGCTGCTCCGCGGTGAAGGTGGGATCGTCGTCCGGGCTCGCGAAGTGCGTGAACACGCCCGCCAGCTTGAGATGCGGGGCGGCGGCGATTTTCGCGTAGAGCGCCTCGGCTTCCGCGTGCCATACCCCGAGCCGTCCCATGCCGGTGTCTATCTTGAGATGCACCGACAGGGGGCGGCCGCATTCACGCGCGGCGGCGTCGAAGCGGTCGACTTCGTCGGCCGTGGAGACGGTCGCGGCCACGTCGTACAACGAGAGGAAACGATCCTCGTCGGGGAGCGTCGGGCTCAGCAGCAGGATGGGCCAGCCCGAGCCAAGCTCGCGGAGCGCCGCGGCTTCGGCGAGATTCGCGACCGCGAAAAGATCGGCGCCGGCGTGCATGAGCGCGGCGGCAGTGTGGTGAAGGCCATGGCCGTAGGCATCGGCTTTGACGACTGCCACATATTTCATGTGCGCCGGCAGCGAGGCGCGGATAAGGCGCAGGTTGCGTTCCAGAGCATCGAGGTCGATTTCGGCCCAGCAGCGCAGCGGAAGGCGGGAGGAGGAAACGGGTGAGTTCACAAAAGGGAGGCGAAGGGGGCGGCCAGACTCGGGCCGCATGTCATGCGCGATGGATCTGCGGCGTCCAGGTGGCGAATGCGGGTTCCTCGTGCAGGAAGGCATCCGGCTCTGTGGCCGGCTGGAACAGATTGAGGTCGGCGACCCAGGGGAGCAGGTGCGCGAGGTCGTATCCGACCGGGCGCGGAGGCTCGCGGCCGGTGAGTTTGCTCCAGTGCCGGAATCCTTCGGGCATGGCCAGGGGCCCCGCTGGGAGCGATTCGGTCGCGACCCGCCTCAGGGGTTGCCCCGCCCGGGCCAGATGCCAGGTGTTGCGGCGCGCGTCGGCGACCACGGTCAGCGCTGGATCGCGAGACGCTTCTGCGACGATGCGTAGGCTTTGGTACGACCATACGGGCCTCGGCTTCAGCACGTTCCAGGTTCGAATGGCGCTGGCGACGCTTCGGATCCCGAGTATGGATCCGGGGCCCTCGCAATAGATGAATCCCGCGATGGAACCGAGATCGACAGCCAGGGCGGAGACGCACGCAAACACGGCGTCGCCCGCCTCGCCCTCGGCGGCACTCCAACTCAGGTCCATGCCGGGACCCACGACTGCCACCTGGACGCGCGAGGAGGCGGCGTCCAGCAGCAGCAAGGGAGCGGCGCCTGCGCTGAGTTCTTTGAGGGTGGCCATGGTTCCGCAGAAAAGGCCCCGTGAAGCGAGGGAGCAAGCGCGGACGCTCCCGCCTACCCCTGCGCACCCAAACTGCGGGGCGAACCCGATTTTCCGAGCCCTGCGAATCGGGCATTGACCGGACCGTCCCGGGGCTTAAGCGTCGACCCTTTCAACCTCACCAACCTTCCCAGTCCGCCGTGAACATACAGATCAACGATCTCTCTGCCACCCGCAAAAATCTCGTCGTTTCCCTCGAGCCGAATGAGGTCGACGCCGAGCACAAGGCTGTTGTCAGCCAATTCTGCCGCCTCGCGCAGATGCCGGGTTTTCGTCCGGGAAAGGCTCCGGCCGCGATGGTGATCAAGCGCTATGGCAAGGACATCGAGGGCGAGTTTCGTCAGAAGGTGGTGTCGAAAGCCTTCCAGGAAGCGACGTCCAAGGACGAGATCGCGGTGGCTGCGATCGCCAAGGTCGACGAAGGCAAGATCGAGCCGGGCTCGGCGGCCACGGTGACGATCACAGTCGACGTTCATCCCAAATTTGAACTTCCCGAATACGTCGGGCTGCCGACCGAACTCGCGCCCGTGGATGTCACGGAGCAGGAGATCGATGCGATCGTCGAGGGCATGCGCGGCGAGCGTGCCGAGTTCAAGACGGTTGAGCGTGCCGCCCAGAAGGGCGACTACGTGAAGCTTGGTTACGAGGGCAAGATCGACGGCAACCCCGTTGCCGAGCTCGTCGCCGACCGCCAGATTTACGCCAAGGTCCCGCAGACCTGGGAAGAGGTCGAGGGCGAGCACGAGGGAGTCATCCCCGGCCTCGGCAAGCAGATCGCCGGCCTCAAGGCGGGCGACAAGAAGGATGTCACCATCCAATTCCCGGCGAACTTTGAAGCCGTCGCGGCCCTGGCTGGCAAAGCCGTCGTCTATTCGCTGGAGGTTCAGGAGGTGCGTGAGCGCGTCCTACCCCCGCTCGACGAGGCCTTCTTCAAGTCGCAGAACGCCACCAACCTGGAGGGTCTGCGCACGAGCGTTCGCGAGAATCTCAAGGTTCAGAAGGAAATGCAGAATCGCAACGTCCAGCGCCGCCAGGTGATCGACGCCGTCTGCGCCCGAGTCGATTTTCCGCTCCCCGAGGCCCTGGTGGAGAATGAACTCCAGTCGGTTCTCCGTCAGTTCATCGAAGAGAACATGCGCCGCGGCGTGCCGCAGGAGCAGTTCGAGAAGGACAAGAAGGAGATCGTCGACGGCGCCCGCGTGGCCGCCTCCCAGCGTGTGAAGTCGCAGCTGATCTTTTCAAAGATCGCTGAGAAGGAAAAGATCGACGTCGGAGAGCGCGATTTCGACACCTACATCTATCGCGAGACCATGCGCACCGGTGAGAAACCCGAGAAGATCATCAAGGCCCTCACCGAGGACCGCGACCATCTCCGCTCGGTCCAGCGCGGGATCATTTACGACAAGACGGTTGATTTCCTGGTGTCCAAGGCTACGGTCTCGACAGCCCAGCCCAAGGCTTGATCTCGGGCGGGTCACCAAAACCGTGAGCAGCTACTACGTTCCCTACATCATCGAGAATACAGGCCGCGGCGAGCGCGCGATGGACATCTATTCGCGCCTGCTGAAGGACCGGATCATCTTTATCGGAACGCCGATCGACGACGGGGTGGCCAATGTTGTCATAGCCCAACTTCTCTTCCTCCAAATGGAGGACCCGAAGAAGGACATCCACCTGTACATCAACTCTCCCGGTGGCGTTGTGACGGGTGGCATGGCGATCTACGACACGATCAACTTCCTGCAATGCGACGTCGTGACCTACTGCGTGGGCATGGCGGCCAGCATGGCGACGGTCCTTCTGGCGGCGGGCACCAAGGGAAAACGTTTTGCCCTGCCCAACAGCCGGGTGATGATTCACCAGCCTTCGGGCGGCGCGGGCGGCCAGGCGGCCGATATCGCGATCGCCGCGAAAGAGATCCTGCGCTGGCGCCGGACTCTCAACGAAGTCATCGCCAGGCATACGGGCAAGAATCCCGAGCAGATCGAGAAGGACTCCGACCGCGACTATTACATGAGCGCGGAAGAGGCCAAGACCTACGGTCTGGTCGATCACGTCGTGGCATCCACGCGCGAGGCGCAGAAGTTCACGGTCCCGGTCGTCGCCTGACCGGGCGGGCTCCGGGCGAGGGCGGTGCGAAGGAATCCGCCGGACGGCTACGTGTAATCCGCTGTCGCTTGGGCGTGGCTGATGCATGGGCTTGTCAAGTCGCGTGCGGGCCGTGCCGATACAGATCGGGATGAATTCCCGCCTCGACTCCAAAGTTAATCACTAGAAGAATTTTCCCCCATGGCAAAATCGTCACGCATGACCCTGTGCTCTTTCTGCGGCAAGTCCCAGGCCGAGGTCAGAAAGATCATTGCCGGTCCCGGAGTCTATATCTGCGACTCCTGCGTGAACGTCTGCAAGACGATCATCGACAGGGAGGTGAAGCCGGTCGTTCAGGACAGCAAGCCGTCCTTCCGGCTCGTGAAGCCCTCGGTGATCAAGAAGACCCTCGATGAGTACGTGATCGGCCAGGACCATGCAAAGAAGGTGCTGAGCGTGGCGGTTTACAACCACTACAAGCGCCTGATGTTCGACGCCGACATGGTCAAGGACATGGGGGACCTCGCGCCCGAGTTCGCCGAGGTCGAAGTCGAGAAGAGCAACATCCTGCTGCTCGGGCCCACCGGCTCGGGCAAGACCTTGCTGGCCCGCTCGCTGGCGCGGATCCTCGAGGTGCCGTTTGCGATTTCCGACGCCACGACGCTGACCGAGGCGGGCTACGTGGGTGAAGACGTTGAAAACGTCGTCCTTCGACTTCTCCAGGCGGCCAACTACGACGTCAAGAAGGCCGAGTGCGGCATCATTTACATCGACGAGATCGACAAGATTCGCCGCACGACGGAGAACGTGTCGATCACGCGCGACGTGTCCGGCGAAGGCGTGCAGCAGGCGCTCCTGAAAATTCTCGAGGGCACGGTCTGCAACGTCCCGCCCCAGGGAGGGCGCAAGCATCCGAATCAGGAATACATCCAGGTCAACACCTCGAACATCCTGTTCGTCTGCGGCGGCGCTTTTATGGGACTCGAGCAGTTCATCAAGAAGCGGGTGGGCTCGCGCTCGCTCGGCTTCCACGTGAACCCGGACGACCGCGAGATGACTCCCGAGGAGATCATGCGCGCCATCGCGCCGGAGGATCTGATTCGCTAC
Source organism: bacterium (assembly GCA_021780625.1). The sequence continues at coordinate 32,467 of JAJXYI010000132.1, forward strand.
GGGATGATCCCCGAGTTTGTCGGCCGGCTTCCGGTCGTGTCGGTGCTGGATCCGCTGACGGAGGAGGATCTGGTGCGCGTGTTGATGAAGACGAAGAACGCACTGGTGAAGCAGTACTCCAAGCTCTTTGCGATGGACGGCGTGCGCCTGAAGTTCACCGATGATGCGGTGAGCGCGATCGCCAAGCTGGCGATCGAGCTGAAGACCGGGGCCCGCGCGCTGCGGGCCATCATGGAGAAGATCATGCTCGAAGTGATGTACGATCTTCCCCAGCGCGACGACGTCACCGAGGTCGTGATCGACGCGGGAGTCGTGAGCGGCAGGAAACGTCCGACGTTGCGCCGTCCGCGAAAGACTCAGACCGAGGGCGCGGACGCGGCCTGAAAACGGAGAACGCCGGGATCGGGATCGGTCCGCGGCGTTCAGAACGAGGCGAGGCGCCGGCTCACCAATGGGCGTAGTCGCCCTTTTTCAGACTGAGGGCGAAGGCCGTGAGCAGGCGCACGCAATTTTCGACGTCCTGAAGATCGACGAGCTCGTTGGGCGTGTGCATGTAGCGCAGGGGGATGCTCACAAGGCCGGTGGCGACGCCGGAGCGGCCCATCTGAATGGCGCGCGCATCGGTGCCGGTCGGACGCGGATCCGCCTCGAGTTGGAATGGGATCTTCCCTTCGACGGCGCAGGAGCGGAGCAGGGTGAAGACCTTCGGATTGATGTTGGGACCGCGGCAGATGATTGGGCCGCCGCCTAGTTTGGTTTCGCCATATTTCCGGTTGTCGCAGTCGGGATGGTCGGTCGCGTGGCCCACGTCGACCGCGATCGCGATGTGGGGGTTGACTGAATACGCCGAGGTGGTGGCGCCCCGGACCCCGATCTCCTCCTGTGTCGTGGCGACGGAGACGACTTTTGCGGCGAGGCGCTTTCGATGGCGGGCAAGGCGGATGAGGGTTTCGCCCACGACATAGGCGCCGGCCTTGTTGTCGAAGGCGCGGGATGCGACGATGGACCCGTGGATGATCTCGAAATCGTTGTCGTAGGTGGCGACGTCGCCGATCGACACCCGCTCAAGGGCCTCCTTTTTGGAGCGGGCTCCGATGTCGATCCAGATCTCGTGGACCTCGGGTACCTTCTTGCGGTCGGCCTCCTCCATGAGGTGGATGGCCCGCTTGCCGGTGACTCCCTTGACGGGGCCGTGGGTGGTCTGGATTACCACGCGGCGGCCGGGGATCATGACGCGGTCATGCCCGCCGATCGTGTCGAAATACAGGAAGCCGTCCTTGTTGACGAAGGTGATGATCAGGCCCAACTCGTCGATGTGTCCGGCGAGCATCAGTGTGGGATCTCCCTTCTTGTTGAGTGTGACGATGCGGTTTCCGATCGCATCCTTGTCGCAGGTGTCTCCTGCGGCGCCGGCGTGACGTTCGAAGACGTGCTGGGCTTCGAACTCGTAGCCGGAGGGCGAGCGAGCTTTCAGCAGTTCGGAGAGGAAGTCGGGTACCTTGGATGTGGAACTCATGAAAACAACGATTGATTTGTTGCCGATCAAATCGCGAAATGGTCGGCTCGGAAGTCAAAACCATGACGATTTATCCTGCCATCGACATCAAGGGCGGCCGTTGCGTCCGCCTCACCCAGGGCAAGGCCGACCAGGAGACCGTGTATTCGGAGAATCCGGCCGAAGTCGCCGCCTCGTTCAAGGCGGTCGGCAGCGAGTGGGTGCATGTCGTGGATCTCGACGGGGCGTTCGCCGGTGAACCGAAGAACCTGGAGCCCGTGGCGGCGATCGCGCGGCTGGGCATGAAGGTGCAGCTTGGTGGCGGGATGCGCACTCGGGAGACCGTGGAGCGGGCGCTGGCGCTTGGCGTGGCCCGAGTCGTGATCGGCACGCGGGCGGCGGAGAGTGACGCGTTCGTGGCGGACTTGGTCCGCGCCTTCGGAGACAGGATCGCCGTGGGGATCGACGCGAAAAACGGCCAGGTCGCGGTCAAGGGTTGGGTTTCGACCACAGGCACGGGCGCGCTGGACCTTGCGAGGCGCATGGACGCGCTTGGCGTCGCCACGCTCATTCACACGGATGTCGGCACGGATGGAATGCTGACGGGGCCCAATCTGACTGCGCAGGAGTCCATGTGCGGGGCCGTGCGCTGCCGCGTGATCGCCAGTGGCGGAGTCAGCCGCCGCGAGGACGTCGTGAATCTCGGCGAACTGGCAAAGCGTTGCCCCAATCTCGACGGTGTGATCGTCGGGAAGGCGCTGTATGAGCGCCGGGTCGAACTGTCGGATCTGCTCAGCCTTGCCCGTTCGGCGCGGGGTTGACCGCGCGCTCGGGCGGCACGAACAGGACGTCGCGGCCGACGAGGTCCCCCAGGGACGAGGTGGGGCCGCGATCGATGGGTGCGTACTGGTAGCCCATCGGACTGAGAATACTGAGGATGCCTTCGGCCTCCACCAGGGTGTGAAGGCCGGCGAGGATGACCGGCCTGCTTGCCTCGAGCGCCCTGCGGGCGCCGGCGAGGGCATGGTGACCGTGCCCCTCGACATCGAGCTTGATGAAGTCGGGGTGTTTGAGCGAACCGTCTGCGCAAAGGTCGTCGAGGCGGACGGTTTTCACGAGGATGGTCGGAATGGATTCATTCCAGGTCTCGGTCTCGTAAAGAAGATGAGAGGTGGTGCTCTCGAAGCCGCCGTAGCTCAGAAATCGCTGTTCGGAGATCTGGTCGGACACCGCGAACGGGAAGATTTTAACCCAGTCGAGACGATTGCGGCGCACGTGCAGGGTGAGGCGGCCGAGTGCGACGGGATTGGGCTCGAAGGCGGCCACTCCGCCGCCGGGGCCCACGCGCCGGCCGAGTCCCACCGCGAACAAGCCGTAATGGCTGCCGAGGTCCCAGACCTGCCTGCCGGTCCAGTCCCAGAGCCCGGCGAGGCGTCGCTGGACGGCGGGTTCGTGTGTGCCACGCCAATACGCCGACCAGGGATAGAGCGACCAGCGCGCGCCTTCGGCAATGCCCGAACGGACTCTGACGGGAAGGCGGGCGAGACCCGAGGAGAGCAGGAATTGGCCGAGAATGCGGCGGAAAGAGAGAGGCATGCGCTCGGGAGGGAGAGGGCTAGGGAAGTTGATCGGCGATTTCCTCGAGCGGGTAGGTCAGGATCTCCGCGAGCGTGGGGTGATACCAGGGGGCGCGCAGCATGTCGCGCACGGTGGCCTTCATCGCCATGGCGACACTGAAGCAGTGAATCAACTCGCCCGCCTGCGCGCCGACGATCTCCGCACCGAGAATGCGGCCTGAGCGGGGCTCTGCGAGCACCCGGACATAGCCGTAATTGGCGTCCATGAGAATGGACTTTCCGTGGTCGTTGAAGGGGTAGCTGGCCTTGAGAAAACTCACTTTGCGTCGGAGCAGTTCCTGCTCGCCCGGACCGATGGAGGCGACGGGCGGGTCGGTGAAGACGACGGTCATGGCCAGATCGTAGTCGACGGGGGAGAGTTTGCGCACGCCGAGCGCGTGGCGCGCGGCAAGTTCCCCCTGCTGCACGGCGAGGTGAACGACCTCCATCGGCCCGCAGACATCGCCGCCCGCGTAGATGTGGCGCTGGCTGGTCTGTTGCCAGGCATTGGTCACGATTCGTCCGGCCTCATCGGTCTTCACTCCCGCGGCCTTGAGATCGAGGCCCTCGACGGCGGGTTCGCGGCCCAGCGCGTTTAGAAGGTGGGCCGCCTTCCGGCGGACCAGCTTGCCTGAAGACAGGTCCTCGAAGACGACGGACACGCCGCCCCTGTCCCCGGATATGCCTTGGATCCGGGTGTTCGTGAACAGCTCGATTCCGTCGCCGCGGAACGCGGACTGCACCACCTCGGCGGCATCGCACGAGTAATCCCTGAGGATGTGCGGGCTGCGCTGAATCTGGATCACCTTGGCTCCAATGCGCCGAAGAAACTGTGCGAGCTCGCAGGCGACGATGCCGCCGCCCAGGACGATGACGCTGAGCGGGACGCGATCGAGTTCCAGCACATGGTCGCTGGTCCAGTACGGTGTGTCGGCTAGGCCTGGAATCGGCGGTTCGGATACGCGCGAACCCGTGGCGACGAGGAAGTGTTTGCCCTGGATCACGGTTCCGTCGGCGAGTTCGACCCGGTTCGGTGAGATGAAACGGGCTTGCGACCGGTAGAGATCGTATTTCCCGGATTCAAGGGCCTTGGCGCGATAATCGGCAAACTCACCGATGACGTGCAGCTTCCTGCGATGGAGCGCGCGCATGTCGACCTCGGCGATCGGGATCCTGAGGCCGAACAGGGATGCCTTCCGGGCAAGGTGAAGAACCTCGGTCGACCAGAGAAGGGTCTTCGACGGCATGCAGCCGCGCAGGATGCAGAGCCCTCCGAGCTTGCGGGCTCCATCGACGATGGCGATGCGCTTCCCCAGCGAGCGAGCGACGCGTGCGCCGTTGAAGCCTGCGGAGCCGCCTCCGAGAACGACGAAATCGTAGGTTTTCATGGATCAATGTTTCAGGACAAAAACGGACAACCCGGCGAGTGTTGCGACGCGCCGATAACGCCGCAAGGAATGTCCGTCGAAGGTGTCTCCCGTCCCGGCCGGAAGCATGAGGCTTTTCAATTCACCCCGTTCGATGACTCCGCCGATGCCGCCACGCTCGAACGAAAGGCCTGCGGTGCGATCGGTTTCGTAGTTGTAGGCGAGGATGTAAGTGGGACTGTGCAGGTTGATCCAGGGAAGATCGAGGCGCGGGTCGGAGGACCAGCGGGGCTGCTCAAGCCTGTTGAAAACGCTCAGGCGAGCGTCCAGGTTGCGCAACTGGGGTGCCATGCTGACGGAACCGGCTTTGCCAAAGATGAGGGCGCCAGCGATCACCAGCGCGGTTGTTCCGGATGCAACAAGGGAGAGTGTGGACGGTGGCCGAAGGGCAATCAGTCCGAAGGCGAGCAGGGTAAGCGCGGTGGCGACCGGAAAGTAGTAGTTGGTGGAGGCGCCGACCTTTGAGGTGAGGATGAGCGTCAGGATCACCGATACGACCGTGGCGATGGCGCCGAGACGGAGGACGCGGTGCGCGGCACCTGGGGCGGGGGGGGCGGAGTCCCGGCGCATCACGGGGAGGCTCCAACAGGCGACGCCCACGAGCAATGGCGCGGTTTTGGCGAGAAAGCCTGCGAGGTTGGCGTGGAACACGCCGGAATCGTAGCGATTGTTGCTAACGAGGTCCGCGAAGGCCGCAAGGTACCCGGGCGATGCAAGATCGAAGACCAGGAGGATGGCGAACGTGTATCCGAAAACGAGCGCCATGAGCGCCCGTAGATCCTTCTCGAGCAGGAGGAAGAGCGTGGCGGCGACGACGCCGGAAACCGCGGTCTGCTTGAAACTCCAGGCGCAAAAAAACGCGAGAGCGGCCGGAAGTGCACGCCACCCGAACCGCGAGGTCCGGCGCATGGCGATCCAGACCAAACCGTACGCTTCGAGCGCGGCCGCCCAGACGTCGGGTCGCAGGGTGAACGCCCACCAGCCAATCAGCGGCCCAGTCCCCCAGAAAAGCGCGAGCATCCAACCGACGACCCGGGGCGTGCGTTGCGAGTCCCGGCGAAGGGCTTCCCATAGCAATCCCAGAGCGAAAACTCCCGCGATACTGCCGGCGAAATTGAAGAGCCGACCCGCGAAAGGAATCGCGGTGTCGCCAAAGATGGCGACCAGGGGTTTGGCTACGATCCCGTTCGACAGGTAGAACAACCAGTTGAAATACGACGAGCAGAATGGGCTGTAGGCCGGATTGGTGAATACCGGGGCGCCGTGCACCTCCCGAAACACGGCGAAAAGACTCTCCCACTCAAAGCCCGAGGTCGCGGCTGTTCCCGGAGCATGTGCCGAACATTGCAGGGCCCAGTAGGCCCTGACCGCATGGAGTGCGGTGCAGGCCAGAATCCCGGCGACGAACACCCGGAGGGCCTGGCGTCCGAACTTCTGTTCGACAGGCGACGACAAACGGGGAAAGAAGGCCATTTTCCCGGGAGGGTGGCGTGTCAGCGGCCCTTGCCAAAGGTCATCACGTGGATTGTCTTGAGCACGATGGCGGCGTCGAGGGCGAATGAAAAATGCCGGATGTAATAGAGGTCATACTCAAGTTTGCGCAGGGTGTCCTCGATATTGGCGCCGTAGGGGTAGTTGACCTGAGCCCAGCCTGTGATCCCCGGCTTCACAAGGTGGCGGAAATAGTAACAGGGGATCTGACGTTCGTAATCGGCCACGAGCCGGTCCCATTCGGCCCTTGGGCCGATGAGGCTCATGTCACCCTTGAGCACATTCCAGACCTGGGGAAGCTCGTCGATCCGGGTGTTGCGGAGAAAACGTCCCACACGGGTGATGCGGGAGTCCCCTACCTGCGTGTAGGGATTGGCCTCGCCCGATACCGGACGCATTGTGCGCAGCTTGCAGATCTGGAAGGGGACATGGTTCTTTCCAATCCGTGTCTGCCGGAAAAATACCGGCCCGCGATCCTCAAGCCAGATTGCGATGCCCCCGACGATGATGAACGGCGCGAACACGACCATTCCGATGCAGGCCAGAACGATGTCGCTGATGCGCTTGATTCGGTCGAAGACCGGTTCACGGGCGATCTCGAAGCCCTCCTGGAAAAGCCAGGTGGGATTTAGCCGGTACAGGGGGATCTTCCGGAGATAAACCTGGTAGAACAGTTCGAGGGTGTAAGTCGGCGTGCCGTTGAAATAATATCGGATCAGCTGCTGCGAAACCTCGGGAGGCAGCTCTCGATTGCTCTCGCGCAGCACGATCGCCTCCGCCTCGAGCGACCCGGAGGCCATCTGACGCAGGGCTTCCTCCAGCGTGATGACCGGCGTGCCGTCGTCGAAGGGGCTTGGGTCGGACTGCTTCGTTGGAACGCAGAATACCAGGGGCTGTGCAAGCGGCGAACGCCTGGCCTCGTCGCGGAAAACCAGGCAGCTGGCAATGTCTCCGACAAACACGATGCTCCTTGTCTTCTCGCGCAGGCTGTTCCGGTGGTAGATCAGGCGCCGGTAGATGAGCGAGACGGGGATGAACGTGACGAAGCTCAGGAGGATCACCAGCCTCGACGTCTGGAGGGGAAATGAATTGGTGATGACCGCGTAAGTGATGAGCAGCGTCCCGAGCATGGCCGCCAGCAGGGCAATCGTGTGCTGGCTCGCATAATCGAGGCTCATCATGTCTGTGCGTGGGCGGTAACCGTCGATCAGATACAGTGCCATCACGATGAACGACAGCGGCAGCAGCAGGACGGAGGTGGGATACAGCGAGAAGACGTCCACACCGCGCAGGTTTCCCATGACGTGGAACACGATGCCGACGAGGCAGGCATCGAGCACGAAGAGGAGCAGCGAGGTCTTCCGTTTGACGATCATCGGGGGATTCTGGGCGTGGAATGGGTGCCGGACCGGGGTCCGGGGGCGCTTGAGCTTGAAGCGGAGCGAAAGCGCTCGGCGAGTATTGGATGGAGCGGGACGGTGGCGCAAGCCCGCTTCCCGGTTTCCCGCCTCAGCGGGCAAGAAGGGCCGCGTAGTCGGCGAGATGATATTCCGATACACGCTCGCAATCGAATTCCCTGGCCTTGGCCGCGCCTGCGGCGGACAGGCGCTCAAGGGTGGCGGGGTCCGCGGCAATGCGGGAAAGAAGTGCGGCGAGTTCCTCCACGGCGGTCGGCGATCGATGGTTGAAGACGAGGCCCGTCGCGCCGTCGGTAAGGAAGTCCCTGAAACAATCGAGGGCGCTGACGACGGCCACCGCGCCGGTCGCCATCGCCTCAAGGGGCGCGACACCGAACGCCTCGCCCTGTTCGGCGATGCTGGGGTAGACGAAGATGTCGGACGACTGGAGGGCGAGCGCGAAGGAACGCCTCTCGAAAACGGGATCGCGGAACGAGACCGGGGCGGATCCGGCCAGCACGCGCAGGCGTTCAAGATAGGCGGCGCCCCCGCCTCCCTGTTTGGCCTGCCACGCGCCCATGATGGTGAGCGTGGCCCCGGGGATTCCGGGGGCGATCCTGGCAAACGCCGCGATCAGCAGCTCCAGGCCTTTCTCGGGGTGGATCCTGCCGGCGTAGAGGAAGCGCGGGCGCGCGCCAAAGTGGCGTTCGACAGGAGTGAAGGCGTCGGTGTCGATGGGGTTTGGGATGACGTTGACCAGATCTTTCGACCAGGGGGCCTGGGCGACGATCGCGCGGGCGACCGCCTGGGAGACGGCGGTGATGCGGTCGACGCCGCGGTAAAGCTTGTATTGGCCCTTTGGATAACGATGGGCGGCCACGACGATCCTGGCGCCTCCCTGGCGACGGCGGCGGACGGCGAGCCAAGGAAGCCAGAAGGCGTTGAGCACCCAGATGTCGGCCTCGGGGAGTGCCCGGGCGGCCGCGAGCGAGTATGGCAGGTCCTTGAGGATATTGACATAGACGTTTTTGGTGCTTCTCGACCCACGGAGGCGCACGTGACACACGCCTTCCACGCTCTCCAGGCTCGGCGCGCCGCCGTGGCGCCTCGACAGCAGGGTGACTTCGTGGCCTCGCGCGGCGAAGCGTCGCGCAAGGTCTAGGGTCAGGCGTTCGACCGCGCCCGCCGGGCCCGGTGGGGGCGGAATGAAGGGGCCTGTGGCGATGGCGATCTTCATGACGCTTGGGGGCCGGAGGGCGGAGATGGGGGCCAGGCTTCCCAGAAATCCAGCGCGCGCCCGAGCCCGCGGTCTTTCGAGTGGAAACGGGTGGCGTTGTCCGCGAAACGCCTGCGTGCGGCCGGATCGCCCGCGAGGGCGAGAAGCGCCTTGGCGATTGCGTCGATCTGCGTCCGGTCGAACGCAAGCCCGAGTCCTTCGGCGGATACAAGCGTTCCGATTTCGGACGACAGGGGGCCGATGAAGAGCACGGGACGGCCCACGGCGGCGATGCCGTAAAGCTTGCTGGGGAAAACCGCGGACTCGCAACCTTCCTTGAGAGTGACGAGGTGCAGGTCGGCTGCTGACAGGGAAATGGGAAGGGTGCTTCGGGGCTGTGCCGGCAAAAAGCGGATATTTGCCAGGGTCAAACGTCGTGCCTGTTCCTCGAGCTTGGCTCGGGCCGCGCCGCCACCGACAAAGACGAACAGGATGCCGGACTCGTCGCGAAGACGCTCGGCGAGTCGGATCACCGGCTCCAGATCATGCACGCGGCCGATGTTGCCGCTGTACATGACGAGCAACTCGGATCCGATCCCCCACGAGGATCGGAAGGCCCGGGCAGATTCGGGGGAAGCTTCGGCGAGCCCGGCGGGAGCCCAATTGGGCAGGATCCCGATTTGGGCGGCGGGCAGGCCGCGTTGCCGGACCAGAGATGCCATGTCGCTTCCTAGCACCACGCAGCCCGCGCTGTGCCTCCAGGCGTAATCGCGCGGGGTTCGCAGAAGACCGAGCAGGCGCGCCGCGAGTGGATGGGGCGACAAGCGCATGGCAATCTCGGGATAAATATCCTGAGCGTAGTGAATGAGGGTCGCGGAGCGCAGGCGTGCGACGGGCCAGATCGCGAGTCCCGTAACCGGAGGATCCGAGAGCACGACGAGCGTCTCACGGTACTGGAGGACGGCGAGCAGGCGCAGTTGGAGGAGCAGGTGGAAGACCGCGAAATCGAAGAGCCTGAGGATAACGTGATGACGCCCCAGCCTCGGGCAGGACAGGCGGATGATCCGGACTCCATTGCGGATTTCCTCGCGCGGAAAGGTCCGGCCTGGAGGCGCACTGGCAATCACGGTGACGCGATGCCCCCGGCCTGCGAGACCTTCGGCCAGATCGCCGAGCAGCTGTGCGGTGGCAGGCTCTTCGGGCCAGTAGAAGCGGTTGACGAAGAGGAAGGAGCGCATGACGTCTGTGGTGAGGCGTCAGCGGTCCGAGGACCGGGGGCGCTGCGTGCGTTCGAGTTCCCGACGTTTGGATGCATTCCAAAATTCGTAGATGCCCATCAGGCGGCAAAAAACGTAGCCGCGGTAGCCGTCGAGAAACCCGGCTCGGACGAAGTAGTGGTAGAGGAAACGCAGCGTAGGGCGGAATGGCAGACGGTGGGCGAGAGCCTTGAGACGGCGTTTGCGCGCGAGCACAGGGGCGAGGCGGACGGCCTCGGTTCGGGGGGCGTTGGCGAAATCGACCCGTGCCTCCCAATTGCTGTAGCGGTTGTGTTTTTCCACCCACACGTCGATGGACGGAAAGGCGTAGTGCTCCATCTCGTGCCGCAGCCAGCCCACGCGGCCGTCGAGCTCGACGTGCTCGTGCACCTCATTGTCACCGGATCCACTCTGATCGGCGCCGGGCAGCCTCTCGTAGCGGCCCTTCGAATGGCGGAAGAGGCGCAGATTCCAGGACGGGTAATAGCCGCAGTGGCGGAGCCAGCCGTCGAGGAACCAGAAGCGGCGGTTGACGTAATAGCCGTCGCACTCCGGTGCGGCGACCTTCTCGCGCAGCTCCTCGGCCAGTTCGGGCGTGATGCGCTCGTCAGCATCGAGAATGAAGACCCATTCGTGTCTCCAGGCGATGTTGGCCAGGGCCCAGTTCTTCTTCTTGGGAAACCCGCCGTCCCAGCGGAAGTCGACCACGCGCGCGCCGAGGGCGGTCGCGAGATCGGGGGTTCCGTCGGTGCTCCCGGAGTCCACCACCACGATTTCGTCCGCGAATGACGCCGAGCGGATGCATGCCTCGATGTTCAGGCGCTCGTTTTTCGCCGGAATGAGGACTGAGAGCCGGCAGCGGCCCGCCGGCGGTTCAGTCGAGGGATGCATAGGCCACGGCCGAAAAAAGACTCACCCACCAGACGATGACTACGGCGAAATCGCCCAGGGGAAACTCGACCCAGGCGTACAGCAGGATGATGGCGCATCCGGCCAGCAAATACCTGGAGATAAGGCTCCTGGCTCCGCCGCGAATAAGGGAAAACAGGGGCAGCAGGCCGCACAATCCGATGAGCGCGCTGCCGACGAGGCCGAGTTCTGCGAAGGCCTGAAGCCAGTCGGAATGCGCGTCGGCGTAGAAGATGGGGAGATTGTCGCTCCTTGGGACGGCGGTGTTGTAACGGTAGAAGATCGTTGGATACGACCCCATGCCCCAGCCGTAGATCGGCTGGGCCTTCGCCATCGCGAGGGTGTCGCGGTACAGGGCGATGCGGGAGCCTATCGTTCCGTGCCGTTCCATGGTGGTGACCTGGGACTTGGTGAGCTCCCAGCGCATCCTGATCACCGGGTTGGCGAGCCAGAGGATGGCGGCGGCCCCGAGCACGAGGATCGCGCCGATGCCGGCCAGGGGCAGGGCAGGCGACTCATTGTTGCCCCGGCGGCTTCGAATCGCCCGAAGTGCCCCGTGAATGAACGCGAGCCCAAGCAGGCCGACGAGCAGGAGCGTGGACGAACGGGAGGAGCTGAGGGGGATGGTGGCCGAAAGCAGGAGGATTCCCACGGCTCCCACGAAGGCGGGCGAGTGCCAGACATCGCGGTACTCGCGGTCGCCGCGGCGCAGGTAGTGCCAGAAAAGCCCGAGTGCGGCCGCCGTCGAGAGAAGGATGTAGGCGCCCCAGTGATTGTGGTAGATGAACGTGGAGAAGAAAGACGGGTTGGGCGAATGCACGAGGCCGAAAAACAGCCCCTTTGCGCCTGCGAGCTTTTGAAGCGTGCCAAAGACGGCCAGGGCCGTCGCATTTCCGCACAGCACGAGAAGCAGGCCGCGCAGGGCCCGGCGCCGGCGCACGACGACGGCGAGGTTGAAGGCGCTGAGGAAGGCGGTGTCGAACGCCCATAGCGCCCAGGCTGCGAGGCGGGGCCGCGCGGTGCTTGGAAGCCAGTGCGTGTAGGTGCCTGTCAGCAGCATCTTTTCCGATCCGTTGAGGATCTCAGTCTGGCTCGGATTGAACAGACCGATGACGACGTAGGCGTTGAACAGGAGGAAGGGAATGAGCCAGAGATACCGGCGCTTCGAGGGCGGGCGCGGACCCTGGTGGACGTGGCGCAGGGCCAGGAGGGTGATGATGACCGAGAGGCTGCCCCAGGCCAGCAGGGGCGGACGGACGTTCAGATCGTTGCCTCCAAAGGCCCAGGTGGCCGCCACCACGAAGACACCCACGTGGATGAGCGTGGCGATTTCGAGCGGCGCGAGCGGATCGCCGCTGGTCCGGCGGGCGGACTGTCGCGGGCTGTATTTGGAGGAATTGGGCACGGTGGGCTGTGAGTCCATCGAAAGAGAGGCGAAAGGGGGCCCGGGGGCGTCAGCGCTGCAGGCCCGCGTAGAATGCGGCGAGGGCCGCTGCGGTGCGATCCCACGAATACTCGCGAGCGGCCCAGGAGCGGGCGGATCCACCCCGTTCACGGAGCGTCTCCTCGCCGAGGGCGAGCGAAGCCAGCAAGGCGTCCCTGTACTGCTCCCACGGTCCGCACCAGCCATAGTCGGTATCGTTGATCGCGCGCCAGGGCGTGGTATCGGTCACCAGCACCGGAAGGCCCCATGCGAGCGCCTCGGCGACGACCATGCCGAAATTTTCCGAGTGGGAGGGCAGCAGAAACAGACTCGCCGCCGGGTAGGGTGGCGGAGCCTCGGAGCCGTCGAAGACCTGGATGCGGTCGCCCGCTGAATTCTGGAGCACATAACCGCGAAGCTGCTCGACGCTGTATTCCTGCGGAATGCCGACGAGCATCAACAGCCAGCGCTTCGGGGCGTGTTTGACCCAGATGTCGATCAGATCGAGCACGCGCTTCTTGTGATGAAATCGGGAGTAAAAAAGGGCAGTGGGCCTTCCGAAGGCCTCGGGGCAGTTCTCCTTCCAGTAGGCGGACGCCGACGAAATCTGTGAGGCCGTCGGCGGCTCGACGCCGTTTGCCGCGAGGCAGACAGGTTGGGAGTATCCGAGATACCCGATGTCGTCGGCCTCGATCTGGCTGGTGGCGTGCCAGCCACTGGCGCTGCGAAGCGCTCCGGGGTGAATGAGCTTGGTCGCCAGGTTCTTTTTCCAGCGATGATGGTTCCAGGCCCAGCGGTTTAACATGCCCCGGGGTGAGATCACGTGGGGCACCCCGAGCTGAGCCGCCCGTTGGGCGGCGTAGTGCGTCGTCCTCAACCAGAGCCCGTGGGAATGGATGATGTCATAACGCTGGGTAGCCAGATGTCGGCGAAGTGCGGAGGATGCGCAGGCCACGTCCGGAAACGTGCGGGCAAAGGTCTTCACCTGCAGGCCGCTTGCTTGCGTCTGTTCCGTGCCGGATTTGGGGTCGGTCGTCAGCAATTCAACCTCGTGCCCGAGGCGGGCGAGGGCGGCGGCGAGTCTTGGCACTGAAACGCTCGGGCCTCCATGGCGGGCTTCTAGGCTGGGAACAATCTGGGCGATTCTCATCAAGGAGTGGGGTGGGGGCGCGGTTTGATGGGGCGACAGGGATGACCGACGCAAATTGTCGACGGAGGCAGGTCTGACACCACGACCGAACGGGCTCCGACTACGCACAATTCGCCGATCTTCACCCCGGAACCGACGAAGGAATCCGCCCCAAGCCATGCATTCTCACCGATCTCGATCGGTGCGGTGGTCAGGGGCATGCTCCAGCGGCGAAAGTCGTGGGAGCCGGAACACAGATGGCAGTTCTGACTGACGTTGGCTCCCCGGAGCAGGGAGATCGGGCCGAGGTTGTAAACGGTCACGTTCGGGCCGAGCATCGAGCGGGGCTCGAGCCTGAGCCGCCACGGAAAGGTAATCCGCACCGTGGGGAAGATGACAACCTGGGCTGGCTGGGGAATGTTTGCCCCGAACCCACGGAGCAGCCACGCCCTCCAGCGGTGACAGGGCCTCGGACTCCAGCGAAAAAGGGTGGCCTGGATGAAACCCCAGGCGAGCCGAGCCACGACCTCTCCTTTCGGATAAGGGGTGACGCAGCCTTGGGCCAAGTAAGGGGGGTCTTTTGACGCGTCCATGGGAGGAGGGGCGGCCTAGTCACTGCCGGGCGACGGCGAGCGTGGCAAAGTCCGCAAGGAGGCGGGAAGCCAAAAGTGAACAATCGTAACGATACACGGATTGCCGGGCAGCCTCGGAAAGGCGGTGGCGCAGGGGTTGGTCGCAGATCAGGCGCTCGAAAATGCGCGCAAGGCGTTCGGGGGCGTCGGCTGCGCGGGGATCGAAGACCTCGCCGTTCGTCCCGTTCTCGATGAAGTCGTCGAAGAACGCCAGGTCGGAGACAACCGGGACCGCGCCGGATGCCATGGCTTCCACCACGGCGACCGAGAAGATCTCCTTGTGCCGCTGGAGACTCGGATGACAGAAGACGTCGATTTCGTAGTAGGAAGCGACGAGGCGCTCGATCGTGCGCGGCGGCGGTCTCAAGACGAAGCGCTCGGGGCCGATTAAATTGACGAGACGCCGTTCCACTGAGGTGGCATAGGGTTCGCTCGCGCTCCCCATGGACGAGTCGCGCGCCTTGCTGAATACGACCCGCCAGGGGACGGGCAACTCCATGCGATGGAGCTGCTCGATGGAGGCCACGAGCACCTCCACTCCCTTATCGGGATGGAGGCGCCCGATAAAGCCGAGAGTGACCGGATCCTCGGCATCTATCTCGGGTTTAGCCTTCGACAGGGTGTTCCAGTCGATGGGATAGCCGATGACCTGGATCTTGGGTTCGAGCCGGGGCGTTCTGCGGGCGATTGATTTTTTTACTGGCGTACTGATGGCCAGGATACTGTCGACATGCTTGAGGAGTGCGAAACGCTTCCGAGACAGGCCGGCAGGCGCAACCACGATCCGCCCAAAGCGCCCATGGTGGAGCCCCAGTCTCATCGGGACAAAGAGGCCTCCGACCGTCACGGTGATGTCGGAAGCAGGAATCGCGGGAATGACGCGGCAGGACCACCTGAAATCGCGCCAGGCGCTCTTCAGCGAACGCCAGGAGCGATCGTAGCCCGGCACGCGGATGTGGCGGACGCCGCCGCGCAGCTCCTGCGACGGAGTGCCCGGCCAGTGGCGTGAGATGATCGTGACCTCATGACCCTGGCGTGCGAACTCCATCGAGAGAAGATGCCAGGAACGCGAAGCCGCGTCGCCGGAATCCGGCGGCATCAGCTGGGCGTATCCCATGACGATCGTAATCTTCATTCGGTCAGCGATACCAGAGGGGATCCACGAACCGGTCAACGCAGGGGTCCGGGTGGACTTCGGATATGGCTCGGTTGGTGGGCCGTGTCACGGTCCGGTCCCTCGGCGGTGGAGGCTTTTGAGAGCCTTGAGGAGCCCATCGGCAGCGGAGGCGTAGCTGTAATCGGCGACCCTCTCGCGTGCGCGACGTGAGAAAACGGAAAGGTCGGCTGCGAAAGCCCGTTCGAGGGTGGCCCCGAGGGCATCGCGATCGCCGGCGGGGAAGACCCAGCCGGTCGCACCTTCCTCGACTAAATCCTGCTGGCATCCAACAAGATTGCTCACGATACAGGGCCTCCCCATGTGCATGGCTTCGTTGACGGCGAGGCCCCAGGTTTCGTAAAGCCCGCGGGAGGGAAGGCAGAAGACATCGCCCGTGAGGTACCGCCCCGGCATTTCGCTTTGATTTGCAAAAGGCAGGAAATGCACGCGTGCCCCGGGCGCCTGGGCAGTGCGACGTCGCAGGGCATCCGCGTCCTTGCCATCGCCTGCGAACACGAGCACCCGGTTGGGGCCTGCATGAGTCAGAAAAGCCTCGAGCAGGCCCATGGGATCCTTGTCGGGGTGCAGTTTCCCTGCAAAGAGGATCACGCGGTCCTCCCTCGATATCCCCAAACTCGAACGCACAGCGTCCGCGGTCGCACACGTCGCGGGATCGCAGGGGTCGAAGTGGGCGGCGTTGACGGCGTGGGGGGCAAAAAACAACCGGCCGGGAGGAATCCCAAAGGTCCTGAAATAGGTTCGGTTGGCTTTCCCCACGTAAGTCAGCGCCGCGAATTGGCGGTAGAGCAGCCCCAGCAAAAGGCGCTTTCCAAACCCCCGCTGCTCGCGTCCGAGCAGGTGGGAGTCCCCCCGGAACACCAATGGAATGCCGGCGAGCCGAGCCCGGGCGACCAGGCTCAGATGGCTCCGATATGCATAGCCGAACAGCAGGATCGCGTCGGGGCGCCAGGGCTTCAGCCGCGCCCATAGGCTCGGATTGTCGAGCCCCGAGAACCGCTCCGTCCCCGGATGCTTGGAGCGGTTGGGAACCTGCTCCCAGGCATACCCGCTCACCAGATCGACGTCCCAGGAAAAGGTCGTGCCAAAACGGGGGTCGCGCTGCGGAGTGATACCGAAGTCCCAAAGGTAGAATACCCGCAGGTCAATCGGGCAATGCGCCGCGATCCAGCGAAACCAGGGGCTGTAGTACTGCGTCGGATGCGAGACGACGACTGCGAGGCGGAACCCGCTCAGCGCGGAGGTGGCGGAGAGCTGTGATTGGCCGGGTTGCCAGCTCACGCGGCTTTCTCCCTTTTATGCACGGTTCGGTCGACAAATGGCGCGACCGCAAGGCAGATGGATACGATGGACTGGAATACCGACGTCACGAGCACGCTTGCAACCATCTCATAGGACGTCGCCATCCCGAGAAACAGCGCGAATAGCGCGAACCCTTCGAGTGACAGCACGGCCTTGTTCTGGGTGAGGCGTTCGATCACCGCGATGAAAATTCCGAGTGCTATTCCCAATACGATGCTCCCGATGTAGGGACCGTAGTTTCCATATGCCTCGGGAAGGAGTCCCCACGCGATGTACGTCGTATAGGTGGAGTGCAGGTCCTGCCGCCCGAAGTGGACGTTGAGCAACACCTGACCCTCGTGAGCACGGGGCTTTTCAGGCCAGAAATAGCGCGGGATCAGCAACGGGGGGATGATCTCATAGGTCTCGCCGTTGAGGGTGTCGAAGTGACCGTTTTGGATGGCATCGATCACGAAGAGAAGGTTGCTCAGATTGTTGACCCGGTCGGCCAGCGTCTGACGTGCGTCGCGCTCCTGCGCTGTCTCGTCCTTCGGTTCGAACATCATCGTCATGCTGGCGTTGACCCAATCGGTGTAGATGGTCGGAAGGTTTTGGATCGAGTAGGACTTCATTTCGCCCGTGTTCTCGTCCCAGTACTGCATGCGCATCTCGTGTTTGCTCAGATTGAAGAAGGAGAGCACCGCGAGCGTCACGATGACGTATTTCCACGGAAAGCGTCCCGAACTCCAGAACAGGCCGATCATCACCGAAGCGATGTAGATGATGGTCGAGGAGAGCAGAAGCGAGGCGGCCGAGACGAAGCATTGGACGGAGAATGCCACCCAGAAGAAGATCTTGAAAGACCGCTCGATGTCGCCGCTGCCGACGCCCAGGGCTCCGATGAAGAATCCGCACATGCTCGCCGCGCCCTGGATCGCTACGAAGATAGGATACGAACCCTGGGGCAGGGCGTTGAACAGCGGGTCGAGCCCGCCGGAAGTGTAGGCAATCTGGTAGATCGTCGTAAAACCGATCAGGACCAAACCCAGCTTGCGGAAGGCCTGGAAGCCTCCTCGCTTCAGAATCGTCAGGGTGTAGGAGACCGGTTTGCAGGGCGAGATGATCTGCATGAACGCGTACCAGCTGGTCGCCATGGCGAGCTGGAAGACGAGCAGCTCGACACCGGCGCTGCTGAATTCATAGCGTGGATACTTGGCCAGCGCCTCGTTGGCCATTATGACCGGGATCCCGTAGGCGAGTAGGTGCTGTACGGCCATCATAGGCAGCAGGGGGACCCCTCTTCCGTGCACGGACCAAAGGTGCAGCACGAGGAAGGTGCCGATCGAGGCGAGGATGAATGTCGACCCCCCTAGCCGGTCGGTGAAAAAATAGTATGTGCCCAGGAGTCCGAGCACCGCCCCGATTGCCAGTCTTGACTCCGAAATGAACACCCGAATGTTGCCCGCCATGTCGGCGACGGTCGTCTGTTCGTCAATGCGGAGACGCTTGGTTTTAAGGCGGGAAAAATTCACGGAAATGCGTCGACGCGATTCGGATCGGAGCCCCCGGAGCGTGTGCTCCTGTGAAGTGCACGCGAGTCGATCCTATCGCAACGAAATAGAGGAAGCCAATGCCTGCTCGGCTCAGGCTTCAAAAAAAAGTTCGTGGGCGCCGTCAAAAAGCGCGCGGAAGTCTGCGGGCAGCGCCGGGTCGCGGAATGGCGGGAGCGGAAGCAGCTGCGAGGCGTGGGCGTCGATGGCGCGTTGCTTCGGGGATAGGCCGACACCCAAGCGCACTCGATACACCTTCCGGTAACGGAAAAAGGCGCGGATCAGCGGTCGCACCTGCCACCTGGCCCAAATCGGGTATTCAAGCAGCCTGGTTCGACGATCGCTTCGACCGAGCGCCTCGCTGACGCATTCCGTCGCCCGGTCGTGTTCCGAACTTCCGTCACGCCGGCAGGGAGTCAGGATCGTATCAGGGTCCAGCGAGCGAATAAGCCGTTCCAGGTCGTTCACAAGACGCCCCCTGGCCTTCGTCGGGAGGCGCGCTAGCGTTCCATCCTCGTAATCGAGAAAATGAAGATGGCCTGTCTCCACGCCGAGATGACGCGCAGCCTCGCCCATCTCCAGACGGCGCATCGCTGCGATCTGGCCAGGCGAATGATTGGGATGTCCCGGATGCGACGCGCGCCCATCGGTCACGACTGCAATCCACACCTGCGCGCCACCCGCCGTAAGTTCGGCGATGGTGCCTCCGCAGCCGAGAGACTCATCGTCGGGATGGGGAGCGACGACCAGGACGCGCCGAAAGCGCGCCAAGGGCAGCCTGCCGGACCGGGCCCCGAGTCCAATGCTCACAAGCCTGTACGCGGCAAAACGGAAGCAAGCTTTGATGGACTTCGTGCTCATAGAGAATCGCGGACCAGCCTCGCGTGCATCGGTCTCCCGTCAGCTGCGGGATGCTCGATGAAATCCGGCGGCAAGCCGCCAGCTCTCGGTGAAATACCAGCGTTTCGCTGTATCCACATAATGATGCATCACGGCGCTCGGGGCCAGGCATTCCTGCCTGGTCGGCAGGGTGAGGTAGTCGTCGGAGGGGGCGACCGCGCAGGCCTTGCCCGCCACGAGCATGGCGACCAGCGCCTGCTCAAGGTAATAGTTCGTGCGCTCCCGGGAGATAAGCGCGGCCGTCCAGGACTCGAGCCGCTCCCAGTCGATCGCCTCGCTCCTGAGTCCGCACA
>JAJXYI010000442.1 GCA_021780625.1 bacterium
CGCGGCGGGGTTGGGCGAGGTGATGTGCGCGGATGCGGACGGAGCAGAACAGCTCCCAGGGCAGGCTGAGCTCGAGGTTGAGATCGCGGCAGGCGCCGATGATGACGCTACCGATCCCACGAGTGTGGAGGATCTGGCCCAGTCGTTCCGGGCGAAGCTGCCGCGAACCGACGAAGAACAGTTCGGCCCGACAGTGCAGGCGCTCGGCGGCTTCGCGCACGGACTCCCAGGTGACGGCGTCGACGGGCGAAGCACCGAGGGCTTCGCGTGAGTCGAAATCGGATACAAAGGCGATGACCGGCTCGAGCTTGTGCGGACGCACCTCCTTGCGGTGTTGGTTGAATGCGTCGAGCAGCGGATCGGGGTGATAACCGATTTCAGCCGCCGCACGCAGCACGAGCGCGCGCGTCTCAGGCGAGATGGCGGGGTCGTTGTGCAGGGCGCGGGACGCGGTGGACGGATGGAGATTGCCGGCCTTGCGTGCGACATCGCGGAGGGTGGGGCGTGGAGTCATCCTAAGTCATCCTGGAGGTGAGAATTGAACCACAGGGACACAGAGGACACAGAGGAAGGCATGGACCGGAGGGCTGCGGTCGAATGCCTGGGGCAAAACGCCGGAAGTTGGGGTCGAAGATCATTGCTTAGGTATTTGGTACGAGGATCGGCTGGTCATGCCTTCAGGGCTCCGACCTCTGGCTTCTGTCATTGTCGTCACGCGATTGGGGGCGGTCGCCCCGTCGAACCAGGTGCCGCGGACATAGGTGGCGGTGGCGAGGCTCGGGATGCCCCGGGTCTCCGCGCGCAGGGCGGCGACGAGCAGCGAGGCCGCCTGTTCGCCGACAGGTTCGAGACTGGCGACGATGCCGGCGACGGCGGGATCCGGTTTGGAGAGGCAAAGGCTGGCGCAGGCGACCTTGCCGGGACAGTCGAAGCCGGCCTCGCGGATCATGTCCGCGATCGTGGCCCAGGTGCAGAGCACCGCGTCCGGCCGGTGGCTGCGGATCCAGGCGCGCAGGAGGGGCACGACCTCGCGAGAGGTGTTAGCCTCGGTCGGGAAGAGCAGCGGCGGAACGCGGTCGCGGGCGGGGATCCCGGCCTGTTCGAGGAGGAGGGCGGACTGGTGCATGCCGTCCGTGACCTGCTCGTCGGGCTGACCCACGGCCAGGCCGATCCGCCGGTAACCGAGCCGGCGGAGGTTGGAAAATGCGCAGCGGACCTCGCCGTATTGATCGTTGGATACGAAGGGCACGCCGGGGGCGACGTGGCGCGAATTGATCTTGGCCACCGCATAGTCGTTCCAGTCGACGCCGAGGTCGGGGCGGCCCGGGATGAAGCTCCCGATGATGAAGCCGCGGATCGAGCGCGACTTCAGGTAGTGGTCGAGCGAACGCGAGTCGTGGTGGCCGGGGGCGACGTACACCAGCTCGAAGTCGTAGCCCAGTGCCTCGGCCTGCCGGCGGGCGCCCGCCACGAAGAGCACGTTGTGGGCGACCTTGAGATACCCTTCCTCAGGCGACTGGTTTGCCAGATAGGCGATGCGAGGCGTCAGGTAGCCGCCTCCGAAATTCGAGCGGCGCCGCGTGAGCGCGGAGAACACCTCGTTGCGCTGGTAACCGATGCGGTTCGCGATCGCCAGGATGCGCTCGCGGGTGGCGGCGGGAATGCTCGGATGCCCGCGCATCGCCATGGAGACCGTGGTGAAATGCACCTGGGCCAGGCGTGCAACATCCTTGATCGTGGGTCTGTCGTTCATCGGCGTAGCGCGGGGTGGGGAATGACTCAACTGTGTGCATACGCTGGGTGAACGGCGGCGACGTGCAACCGGTTTCTTACGTCAGTTTTGACGACACGGATTGTGCCCCCATCCACGTCGGACGAAGGGCGGATAGGTCATGCGAAGCGGCGTATCGAAGCCGCCGCCTGCGCAGAGACCAGGAAATCCCAATCTGCCCTGTGCCGGAGTCGAAATTGGCGCAGCGCAAGAAAACTGCCGAGGTGGCGCAGGCTCGAGGCGGCAAAACGCAGCTTCTCACGCGGGGTGGCCTGCCGCCAGAGTTCGCCGGCCTCGGGGATGAGGAAGCCCGCGCCGAGCAGTCCGGCGGTCGCGACATAACCACTGGGCCTAAGCTTCGCGAAAAGGCTCGCGGCGAGCGCACGGCGGGACTCGGACGGCAGCAGGCTGAACACGCTCCCGACCAGGAGCAGCTGATAGCCACCCCAGATCTCGCGCCGGTTGGAGCGCGCGGTGTGGCGGGTGACCGCGTAGTTCGTCAGCGGCGCGTGAACCAGAAGGAACGGGGTCGGGACGACCCGTTCTCGGAAATGCTCGGTGACGTCCACGGGAATCGAATCGGGCGTCCGCCAGTGTGCCGAGCGACGCGTCCGGTAGAGCAGGGAACTGTTGCAGAGTTTCGCGCGGCCGCAGAGATCGGCGAGCTGTGGGAAGAAAAGGGCTTCGCCCGCGTGGTCGGGCCAGATGGTCGTATGGGTGTCGGTCCAGGATCCGTCGGCCTCCTCCGTCCACAGGCGCTCGTTTCCACAGGCGAGTTCGGTGTCGGGGTGCCGCTCGAGCGCGGCAAGCATCGTCGCGAGAAATCCCGGTTCCCACCAGTTGTCGTCCTCGAGAATGCTGGCGAACGGTTCGTCGAGGGGACGAAAGGCGTGATTGAAGTTGGCTGTGGCGCCCCGGTGGATACATGGCTCAGACAGGCGGATGCGCGGGTCATCCAGCTCGCGGATCAATTCGGCCACGCGGCCGTCGGACGGGTCGTCATTGAGCACCTCGAGTGTCCAGTCGCCGAAGGTCTGCGCCCTGACGCTTTCGAGGCAGCGTTTCAGGAGTCGGGGGCGACGGAAGGTGATGACGTGGACACGGATCGTGGCAGTCATGGGGCGCAGCGATCCTGGGCGAACCGAACCGTGCGGGCAACCACCG
>JAJXYI010000279.1:0-2622 GCA_021780625.1 bacterium
TCCTTGCCCATGCTCACCCAAACATCGGTGTACACGACATCCGCGTCGGCGACCGCCTCGTACGGATCCGTGGTGAACTGATAGCCCGTCTTGAGGCCTTGGGCCTCCAGCATCCGATCAAGCGCCTTTGAGGGTGCAAAACCCTTTGGCCCAGCGAGGGAGATCTTCATGCCGAACAGGTTGGCTCCGATCACCCAGGAATTGGCCACGTTGCAGGCGGTGTCGCCGAGAAACGCGATCTTTCGGCCCTTGAGCGCGCCGAGCAGATTTGGGGAGCGACCACCCGCCCAACGCTCCGCGAGCGTGAACGCGTCGGCATAGATCTGGCAGGGGTGGAGAAAATCCGTGAGTGCGTTGATCACCGGAACCGTGCCGGACGCGGCGAGGCGCTCGACATCCGCATGATCGTAGGTCCGCACGACCAAGCCATGCAGGTACCGGGAAAGAACCCGCGCCGTATCCTCGATCGATTCCCCGCGGCCAAGTTGGATGTCGTTGCGATTGAGGAACAAGGTGCTTCCGCCCAACTCGCGGATCCCAACCTCGAACGAAACACGCGTCCGCGTGCTGGATTTGGAGAAAATCAATGCCCACGTCTGCCCCGCAAGGACCGCGCTCCGGCGGCCACGCTGGCGCTTGTAGGTGCGGGCCAGCGTAAACACGTCGCCGATTTCCTTTGGAGTAAAGTCGGTCTCGTGGAGGAAGTGTCTCATGGGGAAAAAACGAGCAGTATACGGACTGCAAATGGCTGTACGAGGTAAAAAACGGCCACTCCGGCCAGCCCGAAGCTCCGGAATCCCATTAGTAACGGCCCACTCCAGACGCATTCGCGGCGCTTACTCCGCGCGGCATCGGCCTCCTCGACTCAGCTCCGGACGAGCACGCTGCGAATGAGGTCGGTGGCCCGGTCCAGCTCGTCCCGAGTTGCGTTGAGCGGAGGCAGCAGCCGGAACGCGTTTCCACCTGCCCCAGGCACGAGCAGGCCTTGTTCACGCAAGGCAGTCACAAAGGGGGCCGGATCGGACGCCATCTGGATACCGATCATGAAGCCCCGGCCCCGCACACCGACGACCTTCTGCGGAAACTCCTTCACCAGCTTCTGCAGCTCGAGCATCCAGCGCGCACCCTCGTTGACGACATGGGCCAGCAGGCCTTCCTTTTCGATCACATCGAGCACGGCGAGCGCCGCGGCGCAGGCCAGCGGAGTGCCGCCAAACGTCGTTCCGTGCGAACCGGGATGGAAAAGATCCGCGGAGTTTTCCGCAATCCAGACCGCGCCGATCGGCATGCCACCGCCCAGGCCCTTGGCCATGCCGATCGCGTCAGGGCGGATGCCCGCCTGCTCGAACGCATAAAACGTCCCGGTGCGGCCGATGCCACACTGTACCTCGTCGAGCAGCAGCAACAGGTTGTGGCGGTTGCACAGGTCGCGCAGGCCCGACAGGAACTCGTTCGTGCAGGGGTTGACGCCGCTCTCGCCCTGGATCGTCTCCACAAAGATGGCAGCCGTCGCCTCATCGATCTGCTCCTCAAAGCTCTTCAGGTTGTTGATCTCACCAAAGGCAAACCCGGGCACGAGCGGACGGAAGCCCTTCTGGATCTTCTCCTGCGGCGTCGCGCTCATGCCGCCGTAGGTGCGACCATGGAACGCGTTTTTCGCACAGAGAATCTTGAAGCATTTGCCCTCCTCGCCCCCGGCCTTTTTCTGGCCGTGGAGCCGTGCGAGCTTGATCAGGCCTTCGTTCGCCTCTGCGCCGCTGTTGCAGAAAAACACCCGGCCCGGACCGGCGTAGCCCACCAGGCGACGAGCCAACTCGGCCTGATTCGGATTGCGGAACAGATTGCTGACGTGGATGAGTTCGGCGGCCTGGCGCTGGACAGCGGCCACCCATTGGGGATGGCAATGCCCGAGGGCACTCACCGCGATGCCCGACGTGAAATCCAGGTACGCCTTCCCCTGGTCATCCCACACCTGCGCTCCGCGACCGCGAACAAGCGTGAGGGAGGGACGCCCATAGTTCTTCAGAACATAGGCGTCATACAGTTCGGCGGCATTGGTGCGTACGATCGTCGGCTCCATGGATGTAGGGTGAAAAAATCGGATGTGTATGCCCAAAAACGGCACAGTTGGCGGCGAGGTCCAGCGCAGGCAGACCGCGCGGACGCGCCGAAATCAACCGTGCACGATCTCGGTGCCGATCCCCTTGTCGGTGAAAATCTCGAGCAGAAGGCTGTGCGGCAGGCGGCCGTCGATGAAATGGACGCGCTGCACACCCTCCTGAAGTGCCCGGATCGCGCTGGCGACTTTCGGGCGCATGCCTTTGTCGATGACCCCGGCTTTCTTGAGGTCGTCGACCTGACCCACGCGAAGCGTGGAAATCAGCGAGGACGGATCCGCGGGATTCGCGAGCAGCCCGGGCACGTCGCTCATGTACACCAGGCGGCGCGCGCGCAAAGCGCTCGCGACCCGACCGGCGGCGGTGTCCGCATTCACATTGTACGGTTTGCCATCGAGCCCTTCCGCAACCGGCGAGATCACGGGTACGGAGCCTTCGAGGATCTCCTTCTTGATCACCTTCACCTTTACCTCGGTCACGTCGCCCACATAACCCAGGTCGACCG
>JAJXYI010000279.1:2632-2933 GCA_021780625.1 bacterium
TGCCGTCGTCGTCTTGCGTGAGCTTCTCGCAGATCAGCACCGTGTCACCGGGCAGGCCGGCGGCCTTGCCGCGCGCGGTCGTGATGGCGTTGCACACATCCCGGTTCACCACCTCGTCGAGGGTCCGCTTGACGATCTGCACGGTGGCTTCGTCGGTGACGCGCAGGCCGTTGATGAAATTCGCCTTCAGCCCCGACTCGGCCATGGCTTTGGTGATGGCCTTGCCGCCGCCGTGAACCACGACGACGTTGATGCCCACCGCCGCGAGGAACGCGATGTCGTAGGCGACCCGGTTCCGGAC
>JAJXYI010000104.1 GCA_021780625.1 bacterium
GTTGCGACACGGGCGTGAGACCGAGCTTCGACGAAACGGTGCTGCCGTACCATTCCATGAAGGGGGCACTGATCTCGAAAATCTTGTTGCAGTCCAGGCAGACCACCTGGGCGACCTGGGTGGCGTTGGTGGAGGCCGCGAGGTAGAATTTTTCGCTTTGCCCGATGTCGACTTCGCGCAGCAGGGCGCTCTCGGTCATGATCGGGAGGGTGCGATATACCGTGGCGCGCGAGACGGAGTCGTCGATGGCGCGGGCGTGGACGAGCAGTTGTTCCGCGGTGAAGTGCTCGGCCTGTGCGAAGGCCGCGTCAAAGATTGCCAGGCGTTGATTGGTCACGCGCAGGCCCTTCTTTGAGAGAAAGCATTTGAACTTTTCTCGCGCCTCGGTGGTGGTCACGCCCCGACTGTCGTGCGAGACCATTCAGGTTTCAAGACCTGAAATTCCCCGGGAGAGGATGGATGCGGAAAAAGCGCAATCGCAGGCCGTGGCGACCCTTGCAAAGCAGGAAGGCATCGCGGAGGGTTGGGGCCATGAGTCTTTGCGAAGTGAAAGTGGAGATTGCGCATGCGTCGGCCGATGCGGCTGACCAGCTTCTGTTGGAGGCGGGTGCTGGAAGCTGGAGCGTGCTTGAGGACGCGATTGCGAAGCGGGCCTGGGTGCAGGCGATTTGCGCGGATGAGGCGGAGGCTCGCGCGCAATGGGCGGACCTGGGCCCGAGGCTCGAGGTTGCCGGCGTGGCGCTCGGCGGATCGGCGGAGTTTCGAACCCTGGCCGACGCGGACTGGAAGGACAGCTACAAGGCTCATTTCAAGGCTTCGCGTTTCGGACGCCTCCACTGGGTGCCGGAATGGGAGCGGCCGACCACCGTGTTGCCGGAGGGCGACGTGGTGCTCTGGCTCGATCCGGGACTTGCGTTTGGGACGGGCAACCATGAGACGACGCGCCTGTGCTGTGAACGCCTGGCGACTCTGGCGGAAGGGCGGAGCGACCTGGGCGCCCTGCGCGTCATCGACGCCGGGTGCGGGTCGGGCATCCTCGCACTGTCCGCGGTCCTGCTGGGATTCGGCCGGGTGGAGGGCTTCGACAACGATCCCGAGGCGGTGCGCATCAGCGGTGAGAATGCCGCGCTCAACGGCCTGGAGGGACGGGTCCGGTTTTTCGAGGGCGACCTCGTGACGGGTCTGGCCGGGCGTCAGGCGGATGTGCTGATGGCGAACATTCTGGCTGACGTGCTCGTTCGGTTTGCCGAACCGCTGCTCGCTGCGGTGGCCCCCGGGGGATCGCTGATTCTCAGCGGCATTCTGGCCCAGGAATGCGATAACGTGCGCTCCGAATTTGTACGGAAGGCTCCTGGTTGGACTGTTTCCACCCGCACGCTCGGTGAGTGGAGCGACGTGTGCCTGGTGCGGCAGGGCTGAGGAGGAAAAGAAGCGGGGAGAGGACGGCGGAATGATTTCAGCGGCGCGAAGCGCGCGGCTGAAGCCATTCCCACTCCTCGCTCCCCGGGTCGCCCGCCGCCTCAGGAGAAGAGGTCCGGGGGCGTGCGGCTGATGAAATCGTCGAGGTAGGCCGTGGTGGCCTTGCCCTCGATGAAGGTCGGATCGCTCATGATCGCCTTGTGAAGGGGGATCGTGGTCTTCACGCCGCGGATCAGGTATTCGCTGAGCGCGCGGTAGCTGCGTTCGAGCGCGATCTTGCGGGTGGTGCCGAAGCAGATGAGCTTGCCGATCATCGAGTCGTAGTACGGCGGGATCGTGTAGCCGCTGTAAATGTGCGAGTCGACGCGCACGCCGTGGCCGCCGGGGGCGTAGTAGAGTCCGATCGTGCCGGGGCTGGGGGCAAAGTTGCGCGCAGGGTCCTCGGCATTGATGCGGCACTCGATCGCGTGCTTCGTGAAGGTGATGTCGCCCTGGTCGAATTCGAGTTTTTCCCCGTTTGCGATGCGGATCTGCTGCTTGATCAGGTCGATGCCCGTGACCTCTTCGGTGACGGGGTGTTCGACCTGAACACGGGTGTTCATCTCGATGAAATAGAAGTTTTGGTGGGCATCGACCAGGAACTCGATCGTGCCGGCGTTCTCATACTCGGCGGCTTCGGCGGCCTTGATGGCGGCTTTGCCCATGGCCTTGCGGAGGGCGGGCTTGAGGAAGGGCGAGGGGCTCTCCTCGATGAGCTTCTGATGGCGGCGTTGGACGGAGCAGTCGCGCTCACCCAGGTGAATGGTGTGGCCGTGGGAGTCGGCGAGAATCTGGAACTCGATATGGCGCGGCCGTTCGATGTATTTCTCGACGTAGACTTGGCCATTGCCGAAGGCCTTTTCGGCCTCTGAGCGTGCGACGTGGTATTCCTTGGCGAAGGAGACGTCGTTATGGGCGATGCGCATGCCGCGACCACCGCCGCCGGCGACGGCCTTGATGATGACCGGGTAACCGATCTTGCGGGCGACCTTGATGGCTTCGGTCTCGTTGTCGACGGGGCCGTCGCTGCCGGGGACGATGGGCACACCGGCCTTGCGGACGGTGTCCTTGGCGATGGCCTTGTCGCCCATCATGCG
The DNA here is from genome assembly GCA_021780625.1 of bacterium. Next base: position 2,556 of record JAJXYI010000104.1, read on the forward strand.
GATCGACTTGGACTTGGGACCGATGAACTTGATGTTGCAGGTTTCGCACTGCTCCGCGAACTTGGCGTTTTCGGAGAGGAAGCCGTATCCCGGATGGATGGCGTCCACGTCTGCGACTTCCGCTGCGGCGATGATGCGGTCGGCCCTGAGGTAGCTGTCGACGCTCTTGGGTCCTCCGATGCAGATGGCCTCATCGGCGAGTTGGACATGGAGGGACTGCACGTCGGCCTCCGAATAGACGGCGAGCGTTTTGATGCCGAGTTCGCGGCAGGCACGGACGATGCGGAGCGCAATTTCGCCGCGATTCGCGATGAGGACCTTCTGGATCATAGGAAAAGGAAAACCACTAATCTTCCTCCGCCGGCGTCGGCCG
>JAJXYI010000243.1 GCA_021780625.1 bacterium
GCCCCTCCCCCGAGAGCCGGCCGGAGAGAGCGCATTGCAGGTGGTTGCAAGCGGCCCGGACATCGTCGGCGACCCCCTCTACGAAGCCATCCTCTCCCTGATCCAGGAGGCCGAACGGAGCATCTGGATCGTCACCCCTTATTTCATACCCGACGAAGTGCTGCTTCGCTCGCTTATCGTTAAAGCCCGCGCCGGGCGCGAGGTGGTGCTGATCATTCCGGCCCGCTCAAACCATCCCGTAACCGACTTCGCCCGGCGCCATTACCTGCGCGAACTTCAGTCCGCCGGAGCGCACATCCGCCTCTACGGGCCGGGCATGATGCACAGCAAGGCCATGATCGTCGACGATCGCTACGGCATGCTCGGCTCGGCCAATTTCGACCTGCGCAGTCTGTTCGTGAACTTCGAGATCGGCGTGATGGTGTATTCGGAAGCCGACGCACGCGCGATGAAGCAGTGGGCGCTTCAGCTCCTGTCGCGCTGCCAGGCTCCCGCGGTCCGACAGACGCGGCGGGCGCGCGTATTCGGCAATGTTGCAGAGGAGCTCAGCCGATTGCTGGCCCCTCTCCTCTAAAGCCGACTTGGATCAGGCGATAAAACGCAGTTGGATCAGAACCACAGAGCACAGAGCTCACGGAGAAAGGCAATTGAGGGGAATTATCAGCTCCAACCTCATTCACCTCAGTGGTAGGGCATGGGACAGTCTCCCACTGTGTTTTCTGACTCTGTGCCCTCCGTGTCTCTTTGGTTCAATTGCGGTTTTTAGGATCAGGGCCGCAGCGCGGTCAGAAGCGACTCGACCAGTTCCGCAAGTGGCACTTCGTGCTCCTCGCGGTTCTGAAGGTCGCGCACCTTGGCGCAGCCTCGTGCAACCTCGTCCTGACCATAGATCACGGCGTAGCGGGCTCCGGATTCGGCGGCCGCCTTGAACTGCTTTCCAAACGCGAGCCCGCGCAGCGGATAGTCCACGCGCACACCCGATGCCCGAAGCGTCTGCAGCGCAGGAAACGCCGCCATGCGCTCGGCCTCGCCACCCAGCACAAGATAAACATCCGGCGTGTTCACATAGGCCGGCATCAGTCCGCGCTGCTCGAGCAGGAGGGCAAAGGTCATGTCGCCGATCGCAAAGCCAACCGCGGGGAGCTCCGCGTATCCCAGCTTTCCGACCAGATTGTCGTACCGACCACCGCCGGCCAGCGCACGAAGTTCGCCCTTGCGATCAAAGGCCTCAAACACGAACCCCGTGTAATACGCCAGTCCGCGCACGACGCCCAGGTCGACCTCCACGAACTCGCCAAGCCCCATCGCTCCCAGGTTGGCGATCAGACGTTTCCACTCGTCCAATCTCCCCTGAACCTTGGCATTCTGGAGCGGCGCCATAAGGGCCTCGAGCACGCTCATCGATTTCACAGCCAGAAGCGCCAGCACGCGTTCGCGCAGGGTCGCGTCGAGAGGACCGAATTGCGTCTGATAGTCCTCAAAGGCCTTGTCTCCGACCTTCTCGTACTTGTCGACCGCACTCAGGATCGCACGCGCCCGCGGGTCGTCCAATCCCAATGCCTCGAGGTAGTAAAACCATAGATTGCGATCGCTCAGGCGGATGTAGAAGTCAGCCGAGCCCAGGCCAAACGCGCAAAGCGATTGGATCAGCAGGGCGATCAGCTCCGTCTCCGCCTCGATACCGGGCTCGCCAAAGAGGTCGGCGTTGAACTGGAAGAAGCAGCGCCCCCGCCCCTTCTGCATGCGTTCATAGCGATAGAACTCAGCGATCGAAAACCACTTGATCGGCCGTTTCAGGGTTGCGGCCTGCTCGCCCACCAGACGGCACACCGTCGGGGTCATCTCAGGCCTCAGCGCCACTTCACGCCCACCCTTGTCGGTAAAACTAAATAGTTGCTGTTCAATCTCCGGCCCCGACTTCGTGCGATACAGGTCGAGCGGCTCCAGCACCGGCGCATCGTACTCCTGAAATCCAAACGTCACGGCAGTCTGGCGCCACACCTTGAACAGGTGATTGCGCCGGGCGAGCACGTCCGGATAGAACTCGCGGAATCCAGGCAGGGTCTGAAACGTCGGCATACAGGCCAGAGCGTTGCGAAATTCCCCCGTCCTGCGCCATCCCAAAGTCCCCAAAAAACTGAACCGGGCTTGGGGGCCCGGTTCGGTTCGAGGAGGGAAGACGTCTTACAGCTGTCCCAAGTCGATCTTGCCCAACTGTTGCTTGAGGATCTTGCCGGCCTTGAACTTGACGACCGCGCGTTCGGGAATCACGACCTCGGCCTCCGGTTTGTTCGGATTGCGGCCGATGCGCGACTTGCGCCGCTGCACTTCGAGCACGCCGAAATTCCGGAGTTCGACATTCCGTCCATCCGCCAGGGCCTTCTGGATGATGTCGAGGGTCAATTGAACAGTCTCCACAATCTGCTTCTGTGGGAAGTTTGTCTTCTTATAAATATCGAGGACGATCTCGCGTTTCGTGAGGTTAGTGGACATATGGTTCCTTTTACTGAAGCGTTAAAACGCGTTAAGTTATTTACGCATTATGGATTAGGTCAATAAGAAGTCGCGGAAAAATCCGGGGTATTTTTACGTAAGTTGTTGATCCTCTTTTCCGAACTTGCCCCAGGCCGCCCAGTGGATTTCGAAAGGGCATGCCCGACCCGAAGGCCGTAAACTCAATGTTCTCGCGAATTGCGGGGCGCTACGATGTGGCCAACCGCGCTCTGAGCGGGGGGCTGGATCTGTGGTGGAGAAAGCGACTGGTGCGGGCGGTCGCCAAGGCCGGTCCGGCCGAAATGCTGGATCTCGCCACCGGCAGCGGTGACGTGGCATTTGCACTCGCCCGAGGGCTGCCCCCCCGGGTCGGAATTCTCGGAATGGATTTCTGCCAGCCGATGCTCGATCAGGCCGAAATCAAGCGCCTG
>JAJXYI010000531.1 GCA_021780625.1 bacterium
AGCTGGCGGCAGACGTCAGCCCCCGGGATGTCCGCGGGGGAGAGTTGGGCGAGCGACGTGCCGCCAAAGGCCTTCTCCACCGCAGCAATCGCATCGTCGAGTTTGCGGTGCAGCGGACAAAGCTTGGTCCCGTGTTCGGTGAGCTTGAGAGGGCAGGAGAGGATCCGCTCGATCGGATCGAGCGCGTTGACGACCTCGAGCACGGTGGTCCGTCGCGGTTCCCTCGCCAGGACAAATCCCCCGTTCACCCCGCGCTGCGAGGTCACGATCCCGGCCTTTCGCAGGGCTTGCAGGATCTTCGACAGGTAATCGGGCGGAATCCGGGACGACTCCGCGAGCTGCCGGGCCGTCATCGGCGCACCTTCAGCCCGCGACAGCAGGACCGCCGCGCGGAGGGCGTATTCGGCAGATTGGGAAATGATCATGGTCTTCGCTTTAGCTAATACCGGATAAAAAGGTCCGAATAGGCGTTGACGAGACAATTTCCCGCCGGCTATTCCGGACAAATAGGTCCGAATTATATCCAAACCGGAAATACCCGTGAACAAAACCACCCTCAAACTCTGGACTGCATTTGCAGTCGTCACCCTAGGCTCGCTGGCCGTGCTCGGCTGGTTCGGCGTGCAGATATGGCAGAACGAGCCGCCCATACCCCAGCGGGTCGTCACCCCGGATGGCCGGACGGTGATGACCGGCGCCCTGATCGAGAAGGGGCAGAACGTCTGGCAGTCGATCGGCGGCCAGGAAATTGGCACGGTCTGGGGGCACGGCTCGTACGTGGCGCCGGACTGGTCGGCCGACTACCTGCACCGCGAGTGCCTGTACATGCTGCAGCAGCGCGCCTCCAAGGTTTATCACGAGGACTACAGCGACCTGTCGGCACCGCGCAAAGCGGAGCTCGAGGCCTGGCTCAAGGTCGAGATGCGCCGCAACACCTACGATCCCGCGACCCGCACGATCACCGTCTCGCCGGAGCGCGCGGCCGCGATCGATGCGATGGGACGCTACTATGCCGCGATCTTCGGTCATGCGACCCGGTTTCCCGAGGACATCGCGTGGCTGGCGGACAACCGCCTGACGCCACCGAAGCTACGTTCCGCGTATGCGATCGCCACTGACACGATCCGCGATCCGGCGCGCCAGACGGCCATGAACGCCTTCTATTTCTGGGCCTCCTGGGCCTGCGGCACGGACCGGCCGGGCACCGGTGTCAACGGAAGCCCGGCGCTCACGTACACCAGCAACTGGCCCTCCGAGCCGCTGATCGGCAATCACCTCACCGGCTCGATGATCGTCTGGTCCATCGTCAGCTTCGTGCTCCTGCTCGCCGGCATTGGCGGACTCGTCTGGTACCGCGCGACGAAGAAGGAGGAGGAGCCTCCGGAGGCGCCCGAGGAAAACCCCTTCGCAGGCCTCAAGGTGACCCCGTCGATGCGGGCGACCTTCAAATACTTCTGGGTCGTCGGCGCCCTGATCGTCGTCCAGGTGCTGTTGGGCATCATCACCGCGCACTACGGCGTCGAAGGGGAGGGCTTTTATGGAATCCCTCTGGCCAAGTGGCTCCCATATGCGGTGACGCGCACCTGGCACACGCAGATCGGCATCTTCTGGATCGCGACGGCCTGGCTAGCCACGGGGCTGTTCATCGGGCCCGCGGTGTCGGGTCACGAACCGAAGTTCCAGCGCGCAGGCGTGAACTTCCTGTTCACCTGCCTCCTGATCATCGTCGTGGGCTCGCTCTTCGGAACGTGGTACGCGACCCGCCAGCGCATGGGCCTGGAGGCCAACTTCTGGTTCGGGCATCAGGGACTTGAATACGTCGACCTGGGTCGGTTCTGGCAGTTGTTTCTCTTCGTCGGCCTCTTCGTCTGGCTCGGTCTGGTGGTGCGCTCGATCGCGCCCGCGTTTCGTCAGCCCGGTCCGAACCGCCACCTTCTCTCGCTGTTCCTGGTGGCGTCCGCGGCCATCGGATTGTTTTACGGCGCGGGCCTGATGTGGGGCCAGCACACCAACCTGGCGATCACGGAGTACTGGCGCTGGTGGGTGGTGCACCTCTGGGTCGAGGGCTTCTTCGAGGTCTTTGCGACCGTCGTGATCACCTTCTTCTTCTGCCGCCTCGGCCTGCTTCGCCTCGCGAGCGCGACCACGGCGGTGATCGCCTCGTGCACGCTTTTCCTCTTCGGGGGAATCATCGGCACGATGCACCACCTCTACTTCACGGGCACTCCGATCTCGGTCCTCGCGCTGGGCGCGGTGTTCAGCGCGCTCGAGGTGGTGCCGCTCACGCTGGTTGGCTTCGAGGCGGCGGAGAACCTCAAGCTCAGCCGCGGACGCGACTGGCTGGTGCAGTACCGTTGGCCGATCCGCTTCTTCGTCGCCGTGGCCTTCTGGAACCTGGTTGGCGCGGGCGTATTCGGTTTCCTGATCAACCCGCCCGTGGCCCTCTACTTCATGCAGGGACTTAACACCACCGCTGTCCACGCGCACACGGCCCTGTTCGGCGTGTACGGAATGCTCGGCATCGGACTGATGCTCTTCACGCTGCGCATCGCCGACACGCGCGCCGTCTGGTCGGAGCGCTCGCTCGCGTTCGCCTTCTGGGCCTTCAACATCGGCCTCGTGCTGATGGTGACGCTGTCGCTGCTTCCGATCGGACTCCTTCAGACAGTGGCGAGCATGGATCACGGCGTGTGGTACGCGCGCTCGGCCGAGTTCCTCGGCACGCCGGGCATGCAGACGCTGCGCTGGATGCGCACGTTTGGCGACGTCGTGTTCGCCGCAGGTACCGTTGCGCTCCTCTGGTTTCTCTACGGCCTGTGGGGTGGCTGGACGCGTCGTCGTTCAGCCTGAGGCCTGAGATGAAAGCGAAGCGGGCGGCCCAGTGGGATTCGCCGCCTGCTTCCAGGGTAGTCCAGAT
>JAJXYI010000586.1 GCA_021780625.1 bacterium
GCGACGCCCGCGGACCTCCTGCTCCGCGCGCGCCTGGCCGCGGCGAAACGCCTTTTGGCGGGCTCCGCTCTTCCGTTGCTCGAGCTGGCCGGCGAAGTGGGTTTCGAGTCGCTCTCGACGTTTCACGAACAGTTCCGTCGCCTCAACGGGCTCACGCCGTCCACCTATCGCTCCATGCCGTCGGCCGACGCGTTCGAAGTCGCCGTTCCCTGCGGTTATCCGTTTGGGTACCTGCGCCGGGCCCTTGGGCGCGACGAGTCGAGCCTGACGGAGCGCCTGGAGGGCAATGTCTACCGGACTGTCGTGCGTTTCTCCTCCGGCCCAGCCCTGCTCACGCTACGGCTGGCCGACGGACGCGTGGAGGTTTCGGCGCCGGCGGCCCTGGCCCACGAGGCGCACTCCGTGGTCGTCGGTCTGCTCGGCCTTGATCAGGAGGCTCCCGCGTTCTCGCGTCTTGCGAAGCGTCTGGGGCTTGCGCGCCTGGTGTCGGGGCGCGAAGACCTGCGCATTGCACAGACCCAGTCGGTGTTTGATGGGCTGGTATGGGCGATCGTGGGCCAGCAGGTGGCCTTTGGTTTTGCGTGCACGCTGAAACGTCGCCTGGTCGAGCGGGTGGGAGAGGGCGATTTCGATGGGTTGCGCGCCCCTCCCGCGCCCGCCGCCGTCGCCGCGCTGGAGGTCGCGGATTTGCTCCCGCTTCAGTTTTCCCGCCAAAAGGCTGAGTATTTGATCTCGGTCGCCCGCCGGGTCGCCGATGCGACGCTCGATCTCGAATCCCTGCGCTCGCAGTCCGCCACGCGCGTCGAGCGTTCATTGCTGGCTCTCCGCGGGCTCGGTCCCTGGTCGGTCAATTACCTCATGATGCGTTCGCTCGGTTTCATGGACTGCGTGCCCTACGGGGATACCGGTGTGACGAGCGGGCTCGAAACTCTTTTCCGCCTTGAGGAGCGTCCTGACGTCGACGCCACGCGCCGGTTGATGGCCGTATTCTCTCCTTTTCGCAGCCTGGCCACCGCACATCTCTGGCAGCTCAATCGTCCCACGCCATGATCCTCGACTTCATCACACAGCCCACGCCGCTGGGCGATTTCTCCATCGCAATCGACTCAGCAGGTGCGGTCGTCGGCACGGCGTTTGGCGGTGTCGAAGCGCTGCACCGACGGGTGCAGAATGCCAAATTTCGTAGGCTCGAGGGTGAGGCGCGCGAGATCCGGGCCCAGGTGTCGGGATATTTCGAGGGACGCCTTCGTGTCTTCAGCCTGCGCCTTGCTCCGTCGGGAACGCCCTACCAGCAACGCGTCTGGACGGCGCTGCGCCACGTGGCCTACGGCGAGCGCCAGAGCTACGGAGTCCTTGCGAAGACGCTCGACAGTTCTCCACGCGCCGTGGGACGGGCCAATGCGACCAACCCGATCTGCCTGTTTATTCCATGCCACCGCATCGTGGGTGCCGACGGCTCGCTGACCGGGTACGCCTTCGGAGAGGACATCAAACGCGGCCTGCTCGAACTCGAGGCGCTCCACGCCTTGCGGACAGGTGCCGCGGATGTCGAGCACCGCGCGGTAGGCTGAGCGAACGTCCCGCTGGTCCTCTCACCCGGGAATCGTCCCGGATCGGGCGGACCATGCGAGTTTGGCCTCAAATCGTCCGTCCTTGTTCTCCAGTGAAAGCGTGCAGCCGAGGGCCGACGCCAGCGCGCGAGTGACGCGCAGGCCGATCCCCGTGCCCCGCTCCGGCGGTGCGTTGGCGGGGACGTCGTTGGATATGCTGCAGATCGTCCCTCTCTCGTCCCGGCTGACGACGACGCGTATCGGTCCCGAACCGTGCCTCATGGCGTTCGTGAGGAGGCTGTGAAGCATCTGCCGCAGGTATCGGGGATCCGACGACACGTGCAGGTCGTCGTCCTTGGAAAGCTCGATCGAGCGTTTTTCACTTTTCGCCCAGAGATCGTAGGTGTCGATCATGTCGAGCAGGAGCCGGCCCAATGGGATGTTCTCGCTCCTCAGCTCGAGACGTCCCTGTTCGGCCGTGGCGAGCAGCAGGCACTGGTCGACGTAATCCGACAGACGGCGGAGTTCGTCCTGAAGCGATTCGGCAAGCGCGGGTTCGATTTTTCCCTCCGCGTCCTCAACCTGGAGCCTGAGCAGCGTCAGCGGCGTGCGCAACTCGTGCGCCACCTGGGCCGAAAACTCGGTCAACTGCTTGAACGAGTCTTCCAGTCGGGTGAGCAGGGAGTTGATATTGGCCTCGATCTCCTCGAACTCGCGGTCCGCCCCGTTCACATTGAGCCGTCGCTTCAGGTTTTTCGGACCGATCTCGCCCAACTGACGGTTGATGTCCGCCACGGGACCGAAGGACCGCGCCGCCAGCGAGTATCCTATGGCCAGCGAGAGGGCGACGACCGGCGCCGCGTAGAGGATCGAGAGATGCCAGAGCTCGCCCACAATGTCCCCGATCTCCGACTCGGAATAGCTCCCGTGCAGCGTCCAGTCCGCATGGTTGGGATGCGTTCGTTCCCAGCGTTCGACCCGCAATTCGTGTTCAAGATGCACATACGTGACGGCTATGCTGACGCCCAGCACGCTCAGCAGACTCACGGCGTACCAGGAGGCGATTCGCCAGCGCAGCGATCTCATGGCGCGGGGTCCTTGACCGCGTAGCCGACGCCGCGGACCGTTTGGATCAGGGGCGTCCAGCCCGGCCGGTCGATCTTTTCCCGAAGGTAGTTCACGTACACGTTGACGACGTTCGTACCCGAGTCGAAGTGCTGGTCCCACACGTGTTCGATGATGGCCGTCTTGCTGACCGGCTTGGGGGACGACACCATCAGAAGTTCGAGAAGCGCAAACTCACGGTTTGTGAGCGCGATCTCCTCGCCCTGCCGGTGGGCCGATCTGGCGAGCAGGTCGAGTTCAAGGTCCGCCACCCTCAGCCGGTCCATCGGCTCGGCCCGTTGCCGCCGGAGCACCGCGCGAAGACGGGCTTGCAGCTCCACCATCGAGAACGGTTTGGCAAGGTAGTCGTCGGCTCCCGCGTCGAGCCCTCGCACGCGGGCGTCCACGCCGTGCCTTGCGGTGAGGAAGATCACGGGCGCGTTGACGCCCTTGCGTCTCAATTGTCTCAATACAGTCAGTCCGTCCTGTCCGGGCATCATCACGTCGAACACCATGGCGTCGTATGGGTAGGTTTCGCCCAGCCAGAGCGCCTCGCCTCCGTCGGACGCCACATCGACCGCATAACCGGCTTCGGACAACCCCTTGCGGATGTGCTCGGCCACCTTGGCCTCGTCCTCAGCGACTAGAATGCGCATGGACATAGGAAATCCCAAGGGGTCGGAAGACGCCAGCTTTCGCGCGACCCATGCGGGTGCCGGGCGCCGGCTCAGTCATCGTCCCGGTCGCGCTCGCGTGGGGTGGCCGTAGCGCGGCTTGCGGTGGTGGTGGGGGCAGTGGAGGTCGACAGCATCACTCCTGCGCCATGCCGGTAGACGAGTTGTCCGCCCCGATGTCCTGTTTCGGCGACGGACCAGGCTGCGCCGACCGACGCCAGGGCCGCGCAGGCGCCAAGCGCCCTCGCGGCTTTGGGGAGTCGGCCAGTGGCGACGGCGCCGATGGCCAGCGCCGCCGCCACGAGCGCGACCGTGCGCGTGCGCTCCGCCCAATCCTCATGTTCGTCGAGTATGCGTCCCGCCGACTCTCCGACCAGTTCACCCTCCCGCTGGCCCGTGCCGACGGCGACGACGGTACCGGCGGCTCCGAGTGCAAGGAGGATTGCACCCATCAAGGGCAGGTTCCAGCGACGGGTGAACGCGGCGGCTACCGCAACCACACACCCCAGAAGGAGAAAAACGATGGGGAAATGGACGATTGCGGGATGCAGGGGACTGGGAATCGTGAACATGGCGGGCCTGCGTTAGGAATCAGTCGACCACGATGAATTTATCGGACGGTTGCCGGCAAACCGGACACTTTTCGCTTGGCCGTGCGACGAGCGTATTACCGCAGACGGTACAGACATAGTACGTCGCCGCCTCGTTGTTCCCCAGTTGGTCGAGCGCCTTCTGGTAGAGCGCCGCGTGCTCCTTCTCGGCAGCCACGGCAAATTGGAAGGTGCGTACTGCCTCGCGGGCGCCCTCATTCCGAGCGGTGGAAATGAATCCCGGGTACATCGTGTCGCGCTCGTAACTCTCGCCCTTGATCGCCGCCGCCAGGTTTTCGGCGGTCGTGCCGATCGTCACGGTCTCAAGGGGCTTTTCATCGAGCGTGCCTCCCGCCTTGAGAATGACTTCCTTGTGGTTGTTGCGGTGGATGTCCTCCGCCCGGGCTGCGGCGCGGAAGAGCTTCGCCACCTGGGCGTTGCCCTCGGAGTCGGCCTTCTGCGCGAACGCGAGGTAGCGGTTATGGGCGTTGGACTCGCCGTTGTAGGCCGCATTGAGATTGTCGAACGTGGTCTGTGAGAAGGTCGCGGCCCCGGCCGAGGCTGCCATCAGGAGAACCGATGCGATAAGGGAGGTGATCTTTGTTTTCATGCGGACCCAGCCTAGCAGGTCTCCCCTTAGAAAAGACCGCAGTCCGGATTAGAATATCCTAATCTCTACACGCCCGTCCGGCCGGGACTCAGCGCTCCCCGCGGACGAGCAATAGGGGCGTGCTGATGCTGTGCCGCACTTGACGCGCCGTGCTGCCCAGGAACAGGTCGCCAAGAAATCGGTGCCCATGCGTGCTCATTGCCACCAGATCGCAGCGGTTCTGCCTCACCCAGCGCACGATCTCCCGCGCCGGTTCCCCAAATGCGAGCGCCGTTTCCGCAGGAATGCCCGCCGCGGTGAAGCCCGCCCGCACGTTCTCCAAATAAGCACGGTCGTCCGACACTTCCGGGCTCACGGCATCCGGGCCGAACAATCGCGCCGCCCAGCCGTCGGCGACGTGCAACAGCGTGATGCGGCTTCCCATCATCAGCGCAAGCGGCTTGATGTGCTCCACAATCGCTCGGTCGGTCTTCGTGCCGTCGAGTGTGACAAGGATCGTCTTGTACATGAGGTGGGGAAGGTTCAGCCGCCGATCACTCTCCAGGCTTCTTTGAGCGCGTCGGGCAGGCCGTAAATGTCCATCACGGTGATCATGATCGCGCTTCCCCATCCCGCCAGCATCAAAAGCCAGCCGTTTTTCCATTTACCCATCCTTAGGCGCGAGCTTGTGAAATGGAGCAGGGGGAACATCGCCAGCGGGAGCTGGATCGCCAGCACCACCTGGCTGAGCGCGAGCAGGTCGGTGACGCTGCTGTCGCCCCGAATGCCTATGATGATCACCGCCGGCAGGATCGCCAGCACTCGCGTGATCAGCCTGCGCACCCAGGGTTTGATGCGCCAGTGCATGAATCCCTCCATGACCACCTGGCCAGCGAGCGTGCCGGTGATCGTGCTGCTCTGTCCGCTGGCCAGCAACGCCACCGCAAACAAGGTGCTCGCCGCCACGGTCCCGAGCAGCGGCGCCAGCGTCAGGTACGCGATCCGGATCCAGTCGCTGTCCGCCGTGAGTCGAACGACCTCGCCGCCGGGCATCATCATGCTGTCCTTCCCGAAGAACACCACCGCCGCAAGCACGAGGATCGCCGCGTTGATGAAAAATGCCCCCACCAGCGCCGTGGTCGCATCGATCGTATTGAACACTACGGCACGCCGCACCGACACGTCGTCCTTCTGAAGCCGCCTGCTCTGTACCAGCGCCGAATGAAGGTAGAGGTTGTGGGGCATGACCGTCGCGCCGATGATGCCAATCGCCACATACAACATGCCCGCGTGCGCGAATCCCGGCGAAAGGAAGGCCATGCCCAACTCGTGGAAATTCGGCTGCGTTGGCGCAAATATGAAGATTTCCAGGAAAAAACAGACCAGGATGGTGGACACCAGCATGAGCACCACCGCCTCGATCATTCGCATGCCCACCCGCTGCAGGCCAAGCAGGAGTATCACGTCCAGGCCCGTGATAATCACCGCCCAGAAAAGCGGGATGTGAAACAGAAGGTTCAACGCTACGGCGCTTCCGAGCACTTCAGCCAGGTCGCAGGCTCCGATCGCCAGTTCGCACGAAAGCCAATTGGGAATGCGGGTCCACTTTGGATACCAGTCTCTACAGCACTGCGCCAGATCCTTGCCCGTGACCACCCCGAGGCGCGCGGAAATCACCTGCATGAAGATCGCCATCAGGCTCGCCATCCCGACCACCCACAGGAGGCCGTATTTGAATTGCGCCCCGCCGAGGAGATCCGTGCCCCAGTTGCCGGGATCCATGTAGCCGACGCTCACAAGAATCCCAGGCCCGACAAAGGCGCGCCATTGCTTCCAAAAGCCCGCGCGCGAGTCCGGAACCGCCACCGAACTGTGCATGCCCTCCAGCGACAGGTGATTTGACGGTTCGCCACTCGGCGGGATGATGGGTGTCGGGTCGCTCATCGCATGCGCCCGGCAAGCGCCCTGGCGGGGCGCCGCGTATTCCCGTCTCCTCCCGAGCAGGCCGACGAAAGAGCTACAGATTTCAGCAACGACTGCATAATGTAGCCAGTGCTACAGAATCGAAACAAGCGTTGTCAACGCGAATCACTTTTGCTCTGGTGCCGGAATGGATCAGCTGGCAGCCAAGCCGTCCCACACTCCCGCACCCACGCTGAAGGAAAACCTCAGGAAGACACGGGAGGAGCACGCCCGTGAGACCGCACAGGATTATGTGGAGATGATTGCAGAGCTGATCGCCAGCCAGGGAGAAGCGCGCGTGATCGACATGGCCCGCCGTCTGGGGGTGACCCATGTGACGGTGATTCGGACCATCCAGCGCCTTCAGCGCGAGGGGCTTGTCACGACCCAACCCTACCGCTCGATCTTCCTCACGGCCGAGGGTCGGCGGCTTGCCAAGGAATCCCGCCACCGCCACGAAGTCGTGGTGGCCTTTCTGGAATCGCTGGGCGTCTCTGCAGCGGTCTCGCAGTCCGATGCGGAGGGTATCGAGCATCACGTGAGCCGCGAAACGCTCGCGGCTTTCGTCAGGCATCTGGAAAAGAAGGGTGGGGCATGACTGCGCTCCCGCCCGGCCGGCTTCGGAAACTCTCCGGGAAACCCCCGCAGCCCCAAGATGTCCGGAGAGGGCTCATGTCCCCCTTGAACCAAAGTACTTTCATGAAACGCATCGTCTCGTTCCTTATCCTGGCTGCGCTGCCGCTGCTGGCCTTTGCCGGTTCCCAACCCCGTTACTCGGGCTCCGATTGGACTCTCCTCGACCGCTCGTCGATTGTCTCGGCCGCCGCGGGCATCACCCTCAAAGCCTATCCCAACTGCGATACCGCGGTCGTCGATCAAAGGTCCGTCCGCGTGTACCGGGCGGACGGCACTGGAGAGTGCCAGGACGAGACCTACACGAAGATCCTCACCGAAAAGGGGCGCCGAGGCAGCACGACCATGAGCTTCTCCTACGATATCCCCTACACTTCGGTGCAGGTCGTGAAGCTCGAGATTCTCGACCCCGACGGCACCGCCCATCCCGTCGACGTCGCCGCAAACTCACGGGATAGCATCGACCAGAGCCAGATGGAATCGAACATCTACGATCCGGACTCACGGGTGCTCACGGTCAACATTCCCCATCTGGGCATTGGTCAGATTATTCATTCGGTCGTCCGCACCACCATCGAGCGACCCATCATTGCCGGTGAATTCGCTGACGATGAATTGTTCGAGGGCGACAGTTTCATCCGCCACATCTCACTCGTCATTCACGGCCCGGCGGCCAAACCGCTCGTGAAGATCGCTCTTCGCAATGAGGTTCCCGGGACCGTGAAGGCTAGCACCGCCACGGAGGCCGACGGCGGCCTGGTCTATCGATGGGAGGTTTCGGATGTGCCGCGCATGTTCGACGAGCCCGACATGCCGCCCGCGATCGTCGTGCTCCAGCACCTTTCGGTCAGCACCACGCCAAGCTGGAAGGATGTGTCGCGCTGGTATTGGAATATCAGCAAGGCCCACCTCGAAGCCGTCAGCCCGCAGCTCAAGGAAAAGGTCGCCACGCTGATTGCCGGCAAAACCGACGACATGGCCAAGATCAAGGCGCTCTTCTACTACGTCTCGCGCAACATCCGCTACATGGGCATCACGCCCGAAAAGGATCGCCCGGGCTTCGAGCCGCATGACGTGTCGATGACCTTTTCCCGAAAATACGGCGTGTGCCGCGACAAGGCCGCACTGCTCGTCTCAATGCTCCGCCTCGCAGGGTTTCCCGCCTATCCGGTGCTCGAGAGCTACGGCGTAAAGAAGGATCCCGATATCCCGAACCCCGATTTCAATCATGCCATCGTCGCCATCGACCGAGGGGCCGCCGGTTACCTGCTGATGGATCCGACCGATGAGAACACCCGGGACCTGCTCCCTGCGCTCGAGGGCAATCAAAGCTACCTCGTCTGCAGGCCCGAGGGCGACGTCCTGAGGACCACGCCCGTCAACGATCCCAATCTCAACCTGATGCGGATCAACACGACAGCCTCGATGGATGCCAACGGACGCATCGTCGCCAAGTCGCACCTCGAGTTCGACGGTATCAACGACAACGCCTACCGCCAGACGCTGCTGCAGATGAAACGCGACGAGCGCTGGCGCGTCTTTGAGGCGATCGTCAAACACGCGATCCCCGGCGCCATCATCCAGTCGCTCGAAATCCATCCCGACAATCTTCTCGATGCGGCCACCCCGCTCTCCGTAGACATGACCTTCGCGGTTCCCAGCGCCGCCGCATTCGGACGCTCCTGCGCCCTCGTGGACGTGCCCTGGGTGGGCAACCGCACCGGCATCATCAACTTCATCCTCAGGGGAGCGGGGCTCGACCACCGTAAGTATCCGTTGGATACGCTCGTCACCTGCGGCATCAGCGAGCACGTGACGCTCCACCTTGATCGTCGCTTCGTCGGAGCCCTGTCTCTGCCCAAGTGCGAGCCCGAGCACGACGAATGCCTCGACTACCAAAGGAGCTACTCGCTCAAGGACGGCACGCTCGTGTGCGACCGCGAGCTCAAGACGAAGCTCGTCGAGTTCTCGCCCGCCGAATACCTGCGCTTGAAGCGGATCCTCGCCGTGATGGACACCGACGACCGCAAGGCACCGCTCCTCGAACTCGCCTCCGGCCCGGCTCTCGCGGGCACGCTCTCTCCCGGCGGAGTTCTCCCCCCGCCAGTGTCCGACACTCACATTGTCGACGTCCAGAAAGACCTCGTCGTCAAGGATGCCCATGACGCCACGCTCACCGTCCACTACGTGAAGAAAGTGCTCACCTATAGCGGCAAAAAGCGCGAGGCCGAGGTCAAGATTCCCTACAATCCGGCCACAGAAGAGGTGCACCTAGTGAGTGCCACTGTCACTGCGGCCGACGGACATAAGGAGACCATCGCGCCCGAGGAACTCAATATCATGGACCAAGGCTGGGATTCTTCGGCAAAGCGCTACACCGGCGGCAAGATCCTTGTGGCCAGCCTGCCGGGCGTCGAAATCGGCTCGGTCATCGACCTCACCTACCGTGTCCGCATTCACGACCGCCCCTACCTGTCGGGTGTCGAGTCGTTCCAGCTGGGTGATGTCTGCGACAGCAAGACGTTCCGCCTGACTGCGCCGGCAGAGCTTCCGATTCTCCGTCACGACGAGGCGCTCACGGGAGTCGTGCAGGCGACGGCCGTGCGATCCGGGCCGCTCCAGATCCACGAGTGGCAGGGCAAGCACCTCCCTGCCACCCCCACTGAGTGGAGCACGCCGCCGGACTGGGCTTTCCGCCCGAGCGTCAGCTTCGTCATCGGCAATCCCGCGCACTACCTCGATCTGCTCGAGCATGACCTCGTCGCACACGCGATGAAGGATACCCGCGCCGCGGCAGTGGCGAAGTCGCTTGCGGGAAAGGCGAAATCTCCCGAGGGAGCCATCCTTGCCATCCGCAATTACGTCGCGACCTCGGTTCGTCTCGCAGGACCGTCCTTTGACGATCTTCCGCTTTCCGAACTCTCCGATGCGGATACAACGTTGGCCGACGGCTACGGTCACGGGGCCGACCGGGCGATCCTTCTGTACGGGATGCTTCGGACCGCCGGTTTCAAACCCCGCTTTGTCCTGGCATCCGGTCTTCCCGCCCTTGGTTCCTTCGAGCGGGACAACGAGCACCTGGCTCTCCTCGGCGAGTTTCACGATGTGCTCGTTCAGGTGCCGATGGCATCCCACGTCGTGTATCTGAATGACACCGACCAATACGCGCATCTGGGTGCGACCGCGCACGACGGTGCGATGGGCATCCTGCTGACCAACGGGACTCCCCTGGTCGTCAAAGCGGCTCCGGGTGCGAAGTCGAAGAGTGAGGAGGATTACGCAATCTCGGTGTCCGGTGGCGGACGCACGCGCATTGCGATCACACGGCGTTTCTACGGCACCGTCTATGGCGCCCAGAAAAAATTCTTCACCGAACTTCCGCCCGAGCAGCGCGACCGGTATTTCCAGGAAGTCGTCGCCAGCGTGTCTCAGGGCGCCAGGCCGGTGGGCGGACTAGTCACCCGGTTCGACCGTTATCCCGGGATCGAGTCCTTCACGGTCGACGTGGATTCCTACGCGATCCACGACGGCCAGTACCTCTACTTCGACCTGCCTGCCAGCTTCCGCCTGTTTCCGACGGCCACCGATCTGCGGGCCCAGCCCTTCTATCTTCCGACCGCCGTCTCACGGATCGTGCATTCCGAGATCACCTTCCCGTCTAAGGATTGGCGCGTGCTGATCTCGCCCGGAAGCAGGAAAGCCGCCGCTGTGGACCATTCCGGCGGGGTCCGCATCGTGTCTCGCGATGAGCCCGGTCGGCTCGTCATTGATCACACGTTGTCCATCAAGCCGAGCATTGTCGCCGCTGCTGATTATCCGGCGCTCGTCACCCTGGAGAACAGCCTCGAGAACGAATCGTCGCGCGCCATCGTGATCGACACCGGAATCGATGCGGCCCCTGCAGCCCAGGCTCCGAAAGCGGCACAACCCTGACGCCGGGCCCCTTTCTCCGCGTGCGGTGCGCCATAGGCCGTCCGCGGAGGAAAACGGCCGGAGTAGTGATCGAAAAACAGGGGCTTTCCATACCCCAATTTTCTTTCTCTTCTGACTTGATTTTCATAAATCGATGAAAATCAGCAAAATGAATTTCCCTATTTCCTTTGAAATCGGAACCCTTCTTCGTTCTTGTAGGGACTTAAGTAGGAAACTGCGTTAGGTGACAGCTTCTGGTGAGTCGTCAGATGGACTATCTGAGTCCGGTGATGATATCGAAACCCGATGGTCGGGAACGGACTGGCAACGGACCGGATACACTACGATATCAACACATGCATAGCTCAAAACTCTATGTCGGCAATCTGTCGTTCAAGACCACCAGCGAAGAGCTCCAAGCTCATTTCGAGCAGTTCGGCGCTGTGACGGACGTTTACATCGCGATGGATCGCGATTCCGGTCGTCCGCGCGGTTTCGCGTTCGTGACCATGGGCACGGGTGACGAGGCCAAGCTCGCCGCTGAGAAGCTCAATGGCGTCGACCTCGGTGGCCGTGCCCTCACGGTCAACGAAGCCCGTCCGAAGGAAGAGCGTCCGGCTGGCGGTGGCGGCTTCGGCGGTCCCCGTCGCAGCTTCGGCGGCGGCGGCGGCGGCGGAGAGCGTCGCGGCTTCGGCGGCGGCGGCGGTGGCGGTGGCGGCTTCCGCGGCGATCGTCGCTAAGCGGCTCAGCGCTCATTCGCACTGAATTTCAGCGGGGAGACTTCGGTCTCCCCGCTTTTTTTGCGTGTCATCCAGACGGCAAAGGG
>JAJXYI010000188.1 GCA_021780625.1 bacterium
GCGTGTCCGTGAAGGTAGAACTGCCGAAATCCAAGAAGCATCAGCACGAACAACAGGGTCGAGAAACCCAGGTAGAGAAAACGCTCGGGATTCGCACGAGACGTGAGCGCAGGCCGCACAGTGGCGACCGGCCGGACGGCGTCTGAATTCATGGGGAGTGGGGTGGGGTTGAACCCAACCTGCAAAGCCGCCATCCCTCGGCAAGCCAATGTTGATCGTCGGATGCTCCGAGCCTGAGGGGGCGCACGAAGGCACGAAGGTCGATTCCGAAGACGGACCAATGTGAATCGCCACGAAAAACACAAAGTTCCAGAGGCGTCGGCTTTACGTTGCGTGCGCCTATAGGCGGTCTCTGATCCGAGCCGTCAACCCTGATGCCTTTTTGCGTTTCTTGTGGCCAACACGTTCAGGGGTTCGGTTGCGGCGCAGCCGCCCTAGGTTCTTCGTACCTTCGTGTGAGACCGTCTGGGAGGATCGCCGAGGGCTGAGAGAGCGGGCCACTCGGAGATCGGCCCCTACCGGGCGTGCGACGTTGGGGCATGGCCCCACCCTACCCGCTTCTGCGCCAGGCCCGCGGGCGGGGTCTGGCGCGGTGAGGGAGGGCTAAACGGCGGACGCCACCTTGCGGGTCAGTTCGGCCACGCGGTTGCTGTAGCCCCACTCGTTGTCGTACCAGGTCACGAGCTTGAAGAAGTTTTTGTTCAGCTCGATCGAGGAGCCCGCATCGAAAATCGACGAGCGCCGGTCGTGCAGGAAGTCCGTGGAGACGACCTCGTCCTCGGTGTATCCAAGAATTCCCTTCAGGTAGGTCTCAGAGGCCCGCTTGACCGCCGCCTTGATCTCCGCGAGCGAGGTGTCCTTCACGGTCTTGACGGTCAGGTCGACGACCGAGACGGCCGCGACCGGGACGCGGAACGACATGCCCGTGAGCTTGCCCTTGATCTCCGGCAGCACGAGGCCGACGGCCTTGGCGGCGCCGGTCGTCGCGGGGATGATGTTGATCGCGGCGGAACGTCCGCCCTTCCAGTCCTTCTTCGAGGGTCCGTCGACCGTCTTCTGGCTCGCGGTGTACGCGTGGATCGTGGTCATCAAGCCTTCGGCGACGCCAAAGCCTTCCTTCAGGAGGACGTGCACGAGCGCAGCCAGGCAGTTCGTGGTGCACGAGGCATTGGAGATGATGTGGTGCCGGGCCGGGTCGTAGCGGTCGTCGTTCACGCCGAGGACGAGCGTGACGTCCTCGCCTTTCGCGGGAGCCGAGATGACGACCTTGCGGGCGCCGGCGGTGAGGTGGCCCCGGGCCTTTTCGGCGTCGGTGAACAGACCGGTCGATTCGATCACGACCTGGACGCCGAGCTTCGCCCACGGCAGTTCCGCGGGCGTACGGGCGCTCACGACGAGGATGTCGCGGCCGTTGACGACGAGCACGTCGTCCTCGGCCTTGTCGGGCGCGGACTTCTTCGAACCGACCGTGCCGTTGAAACGACCCTGCATGGAGTCGTACTTGAGCAGGTAGGCCAGGTTGTCGGCCGGCACGACATCGCCCACGGCGACGACGTTGAGTTCGTCCAGGAGCCCCTGTTCGAGGATCGCCCGGAAGACGAGTCGGCCGATCCGGCCGAATCCATTGATCGCAACGTTCACAGACATACGCGTTTCCTTGGTTCGTGGTTTGCCCTGGTGCGTCGGAAGCGGAGGCCTCCGCCAGGCTCGGGTGCGATCCTAGCACGCCGGAGGGCGTGTCCCAAAGGACAGTTATCTTGCATTTTCGGCCACGCGGTCCAGGCTGCGGATCATGGCTGTTTCGAGCAAAGATGTCTGGTTCCTGATCGCCCCGCGCGTCTCGATGATCAACTTCGCCGGGCCCTGGGAGGTGCTGGGTCACGCCAACGATCTGCTGGGCCGCGAGGCCTACCGCCTTCGCGCCTTCAGTCCGGGCGCGCCCTCCGTGCCGACCCGTTACGGGCTGAGCCTGGCGGGCGTAGAGCCCCTCCCCGCCCGCGTTCCCACACCGCCCGACACGGTGATCGTGGCAGGCGCCTCGCCTCTGGACCCGATGCCGTCCGACCACGCGCCGATGGTCCCCTGGCTTCGCCGGCATCGTCCGGAGATGAGGCGGGTGGTCTCGGTCTGCACGGGCGCCTACGCGCTGGCGGCGGCGGGGATCCTCGACGGACGGCGGGCGACGACGCACTGGATGCACCTGGAGACCCTGCGCACGCGTTTTCCCAAGGTGCGCGTGGTGGATGAAGGCGTCTATGTGAAGGACCGCGGCGTCTGGACCTCGGCCGGCGTGACGGCGGGCGTGGATCTGGCGTTGGCGCTGGTGGAGGAGGATCACGGCCACGCCCTCGCGACGCGCGTGGCCAAGCGGATGGTGCTCTTCCTGCGACGCACGGGCCAGCAGGCGCAGTTCGGCACGGGACTTCAGGCCCCGGAGCGGGAGACGCCGCGACTCAACGAAATTTCTGGTTACGTGCTCGAGCACCTGAGCGAGCGGCTGTCAGTCGACCAACTTGCAGCCCAGGCGGGCATGAGTCCCCGCACGCTCAGCCGCTGGTGTCGGAAAAACCTCGGCGAATCGCCCGCCGGCCTGGTGCGCAGGCTGCGACTGGCCGAGGCGCGCCGGCTGCTGGAGGAGACCACCCTGCCGCTCAAGGACATCACCGCGCAAACCGGGATGGGCGACCAGAGCACCCTCTGGCGGGCCTTCATGAACGACCTCGGCGTCACCCCCGCGGAATACCGGCAGCGTTTCGCAAGCTGAAGGATTCACAGGGATGAAAGGGATGGAAGGGATGAAGGTTGGGTTTGCTGGACGCTGAGAGGCGCAGGTCATGCAACGCGTCCCTGGATCCGTTCTCACGCAGAGACGCGGAGGCGCAGAGAAAATAGACGACACGAACCCGACT
>JAJXYI010000583.1 GCA_021780625.1 bacterium
CCTGGCCTGGGACGCGGTCTATCGCTTCCGCGGCATGCCGGCCGACTACTACGTGGACTGGGCGCGTTGCGCCGACGATGAGGCGCGACACTTCGCCATGCTTGCCGAGCGGCTGGCAGAGCTCGGCCACGCCTATGGCGATTTCGACGCCCACAACGGGCTGTGGGACATGGCCGAAAAGACCGCCGACCGCGACACCGCGCGCATGGCGCTGGTGCCGCGCGTGCTGGAAGCGCGCGGGCTGGACGTGACGCCGGGCATTATCGAGCGCCTCACCGGGGTCGGCGACACCCGAACGGTGGCGATCCTTCAGGGGGCGGCCTCAGGAACTCGGTCTTCCCAGCGCACCGAAGCAGTTCATTAGGTACTTTGAGGAGGCTGACCGGCCGCAGACGAAGCTCGTGCGGGTTGGGAGTGTGTGGGGCCCGCAGGACTCGCAAGGCGCCTTAGTCTCCTCTACGGTCTGCGTGGCGATGGGGCTCCGCATGCCGAACGCGTGGCCAACTACGCGGCGAGGCTTGCGCTGATAGACGACGGGACTCGGAGCTTCTCGCGGTCGCGCGCGAAGGACCCTTGGGGTGTCGCTGCATTCCTCCTGCGCTTGCGCGACACGCTCCGGGCCGCCGGCTGGGACGGTGGCCCTATTCTGGATGGATCGGGACGCCTCACGGACATTGCGTTGGCGGAGAGAGTCAGCACACCGGGGCAGCGGCCGATTCCACCGGCTCGCGCAGATGTATTCGCAGACCTGCTTCTTGAAGTCGAGCGGACGCCCCAAGTCGCGGAACCGCTGCAGATTCTCGTCACCGCTCCCGCTCCGGCCTTTGATGCCGTAGTGCAGCGCACGCTCGTCGCGCTCGCTTCCAAGGGTGCCTCGATCGTGTTTGCAGACACTCAGACGCCAAGCGCGTCAGAAGCGACCGATCTCGGGCGGCTGCAGCGCATGCTTGTATCCCCCACATCGGGAGCGGTGTGGGCGCCCTTGACGAACGACGGCTCGGTTCTTTGTCTGGAGGCCGACACGGCGCTGGAGGCGGGCGAACTCGTCGCAGCGTATCTACGGTCGCGTCCGCTCGTTCAGGCCACGCTCGTTGCGGGGCATGACCTCCGCGCCCTTGCTATGGCATTGGCGCGGCATGGCTTGCCGGGCATCGGCGCGCACGAGAACTCACGCTGGCGCCCCGCCCTGCAGGCACTGCCTCTCCGCTTGGCCCTGGCCTTCGCGCCTCAAGACCCTTACCGCGCGGCAGAACTGCTTATGCTGCCGGTCTCACCCATCCCCGGACAGCTTCGTCGCCGGCTCCTTGACGCGCTGGCTAAGCAACCAGGGGTAGGAGGTCCAGCATGGCGCCAGGCCATCGACGCTGCGGTGGAGTACGTCGCGGCCGTCGCGCGTGATGAACACCCCGAGGCTCCGGATGCCGCAGCACGCGTGGCTGAAACAGAACTCAGAGGGCGCATCGAGGCTTGGTTTGGCGGCCCAGTGTTCGGCGCCGAAGAGGGGATCCCAGCGTTGGACGCGGCCCGCCTGTGTGGCGCCGTCGCTGACTGGGCCGAAGGTCGAGCCCGTGCTGGTGGCGGCCAGGGCTTCGTCCTGCAGGGCGCGGCGGAGGTCGCCCGCACCTTGGCACACATGCTTGTCGAGCAGGCACCAGATACGCCGCTGTCACCCGTGCATCTCGAGCAACTCCACGACGTTGCCGTTGGCGGCGGGGTGGATAGCGGCGGTGAGGTCGGGGAGGCAGGGCGACCGGCGATTGCAGCCGCGGTCAGTTCCCTCGGGCAAGGGGCGCGCGAGGTGATTTGGTGGGGGTTCATCGGCGGTGATCCGGAGCCGAATCCTGAACTCTGGACGGAGGCCGAGCGCCAGGCGCTCGCCTTGAGCGGGGTGCTGCTCGATGTTCCCGGATCGAAGCGCGGTGTGGAGTCTTGGTCGTGGCGGCAGCCGATCCTCGGTGCGTCCGACCGTTTGGTTCTCGTCCAGTGGCGCCTGGAAGGTACGACGCCCACGATCGCGCATCCCTTGGCAGATGAAATCGCGGCACGCATCGAAGGTGCGCTTAGGCCCTGCACGATCACGTCCGAGGCCGTGCTGGCGTCCGTGAGCCCACACGTCGCAGTGTTGACGAGCATGCACGCACCCGCTCCACGCGTGGTGCCGCACGCCGTCTTTCACGTGCCACCGGGAATTGTCGCCCTCACTCGAGTCTCGCCTTCGAGTTTCGAGAAGCTGCTGGGCTGTCCGGTCGCGTGGGTGCTAGAACATGTCGGCGCTCTGCGGCGGGGTACGTATTCCTGCATCCCGGCGGGGAACCAACTTCTGGGCAGGTTCGCTCACGCAATTCTGCAGGATCTGCTGCACGGCCCCGCACGCTTGGATCCATCTGGGGGGACGCCCGACGAAGCAGCGGAATGGGCGGGGCGTGCGTTTGACGAACGCGTTGCTTCGGAGGCGGCGCCGCTGGTTGCACGGGCCGCAATCGTTGAGCAGCGCCGCGCCCGCACCCTTGTGTGCTCTGCAGCGAGGGCTCTCTTCAGGCTCGTGCAAGCGGGCGGGTGGCGGGTGCGCGGCGCCGAGGAGCCGCTCGCTGGGCGCTTCGAGGGCGTGGACCTCACCGGCTCGGCAGACTTGGTGCTCGAACAGAACGGGCACGCCGCAGTTCTAGACCTGAAGCTCACTTGGGCCAAATTCTTCCGCGAGAAGCTCGAGAGAGGTGAGGCCCTACAACTCGCGCTCTATGCCGATATGCTGCGCTCGGGCGCCACTGTTCCGGCGACTGCGTACTTTCTGATGGACCGAGGCGAACTCCTGACAGTCGATCACGGCGTGTTTCGCTGCGCACGCGAGCTGATTGGCCCGACCACGCATGACACCCTCGAAGCCGCGCGTGATGCCCTTCACTTCTGGTGTCGCGTGTTCGAGCGAGGGATCGTGCCGTCACGGCGTGAGGAGCTGCGCGAGGTGGCAGGGGTGGAAGCCGGGGCAGCGGCGGGCGGTCCTGCACCGTCTCACGGACCAGGCGCCATGGAACCTCCTTGCCGCTTCTGCGAATACGATGCGCTCTGTTCGATTGAGCTCCTGGAGGTCGCGCAATGAGCGTGCACGTTGTCAGCGCGAGCGCAGGCACCGGGAAGACGTACCGCATCGCTCAAGAGGTCACGCGGGCGTTGCTGAGCGAAGAGGCCCGGCCTGAGGGTGTGGTCGGGATCACGTACACGACGAAGGCAGCAGCGGACCTCGAAAGCCGAATCCGTACAGACCTTATCCGTGTGGGTCGCACAGACCTCGCTGCCCGGCTGCGCGACGGTTACCTGGGAACCGTGCACGCTATCTGCCAGCGTCTCTTGCGCGAGTTCGCATTCGAAGCCGGCCACTCGCCGTTGTTGGAGCCAATCGAAGAGTCGCAGCGAGAAAAACTGTTCGCCGAGGGACTGGCCGGCGTGCTAGCGGGGCGGGAAGAACGAATCGGACAGATTGCCGAGCGGTTTCAGCTGGAAGACTGGGAGAAAGGGCCGCTCCGAGCGATCGTCGACCGTGCTCGCGAGAACGGGCTGGATGGACCCGCCATACGCAGCGCGGGTGAACGGAGTCTGGCATCTCTGCTTGCCGTCCTTCCTCCTGTCACTATGAGCGGTGAAGCGTACCGAACACGCCTCGCGAACGAGTCACGCGGGGTAGACGATGCACTCCGCCGACTGAATCGAGCAGGAAACGCTGCGGCAGAGCGTCGGGATGCTGTGCATGATTTGGTTTGGGGATTGAGCCGATTCCCGGGGCTCCCGCCTTGGGCGGTCCAGCTAAAGGTCAGCCGCCAAAAATGGACGCGCGAGGAGCAGCCGGCAGTCGCGGCGCTTCAGGCTGTCGTTGCCTCCCATCTCGCGTGTGCGTCCTTCCGAACCGACCTCGAGGAGCTGACGCGCGGAGTCTTCGGCGTTGCAGCCGATGCACTCGAAGCGTATGCGCAGGCGAAGGAGACAGCGCGTGTCGTCGATTTCCAGGACATGCTTGCTCTGACGGCGGCACTACTCCGAGAACCGGGCGTCGCGGCGGCACTTCAGCGAAAACTGGAGCTCGTAGTCGTCGACGAGTTCCAGGATACGTCGCCCATGCAGCTGGCCGTTGTGTCCGCTCTCGCGAACATCGCGCAGAGGAACGTCTGGGTCGGCGATCGGAAGCAAGCGATCTTTGGATTTCAGGGATCCGATCCGGTTCTCATGGAAGCGGCCATCGGCCAAGCTCTGGGTGACCAGTCGCCGGAGTTCCTCTCTGAATCGTGGCGATCGCGGCCGGCACTTGTGGAGTTCACGTCGGAGGTGTTCACGCGCGTGTTCGCACCTCACGGGTTCAGCGAACGCGAAGTGCGAATCTCGACGCCCGCCTCTCGGCCGGATCCCGCCGAGATGCACGGTGTGCCGGTTCTCGAATGTTGGTGGTGGGAAGGAGGAGAGCCGGAAGGTCTCGCAGACGGCCTCTCACGTCTCCTCACAGAGGCGCCGCTGATCAGGGATAAGGACAGTGATGCGGTAAGGCCCCTTGCCCCGCGGGACGTAGCAGTTCTCGCCCGGCGAAACGATGATTGCCGCAAGATCGCAGCTGCACTGGCCGCACGACGAATCCCTGCGCGCCTCGAAGCTGCTGGATTGGCACACACGCCAGAGGCGATCCTCCTCCGCTCGTCACTCGCTCTCGTTGCTGATCCGATGGACGGCGTCGCTGCGATGAATGTCTCGTATCTGGCCGGTCGCGGAGCGGCCGATCCCGACGGGTGGCTTTCCGCGCACCTGCTCGAGGTCGCCGCCAACCGGGAGGCAAGGGAGCGGGCGGCAACCGCGGGCGACGTCCCGCCTGAGCGGGTGGTTCCTTTCGGTGACGATTCTCGCGTGGCGACGTTGCGTGCGCTGCACGCTCACTCGATGGAGTGTGCGCCGACCGAGGCGCTCGACATGGCGATCGCCGCCGGCGGCTTCATGGAGCTGCTGCGCACGTGGCCCAAACCCGCACAGCGTTTCGCGAACGTTGAGGCGCTGCGAGACGCGGCTCGCTCGTACGAGGAGCTCTGTCGAGTTAGCCGCTCAGCGGGAACGCTGGTGGGGCTTGTCGACCACCTCGCGACACTTGCCGATCAGGAGGAGGCCGACCTTCAGGGGGTGCCGGCGACAGAGAACGCTGTGTTCCTGAGCACTTGGCACTCCGCAAAAGGTCTCGAATGGCCTGTTACGGTTGTAGGGTCGCTTGGCTTTGCTAAAGATCGCAGCCCTTGGGAAGTGTGGGTAGAACCGGCAGCGGCCTTCGACGCCGCTCTTCCCCTATCAGGCCGATGGGTGCGGTGGTGGCCGTGGCCCTATGGAAAGCTGTCGGCTGGCATCGATCTTGTGCCGCTCGTTGAGACCACCAGTGAGGTGCAGCGTTTGCGCCAGAGTGATGCCCGGGAGCGCGCGCGACTCCTGTACGTTGCGTTCACGCGTGCGCGGGACCGCCTCGTGCTCGCGGCGGCGATCAAGAAGAAAAGTCCGCAGCTGGACGCCCTCCAGCCGCTGTGCGACGCGACAGGCCAGGCTGCAGTCGTCTTCCCGTTCGGGGCTATCGAAGGCATGGAGATGGTGCGGGTCGGCAACCTGGAGGTTGCCTGTCTGGTTCGCGCGGTGTCCGGTATGGAGGTCGAGCAAGCAGCCGTCGAGGGCACGCCCCGGGCATGGTACGACGGCGCACCGAGGGTCGAGCGTGCGGCGGAGGTCGCGACGCCGTCGTCCGAGTCGATCGGAGAAGCCGCACCCGGGTGTGTGGGGCGAGTGTGGGGCCTCGCTGGGCGCATGGTGCTAAGCGGCGCGATGGACATGGCGTCACTCGGGGACGCGATGCATGCGTTCTTTGCTGCTGACGGCACGACCGGGGACCGCGAGGGCATGGCGACACGCCTGCTTGGTGCATACGGTGTCGCCGGGGCGGTCGCTCCGACAAGCCTGGTCCAGGCGTCGGATGCGCTCAGGTCGTTTCTCAACGGGCGCTACCCCGGGGCAGCCTGGCGCAGAGAATGGCCGCTGCTGGCGAGGTTCAGCGACGGTGGACAGCCGCGCCTTCTCCAAGGCCAAGTCGACCTCTTCCTCGAATTGCCGGATGGCTTCGTTCTGGTGGACCACAAGTCTTTTCCGGGGAGCGAGCGTGAACGCGACGCGCGGATTGTCCGTCATGCTGTACAGCTCGGGACATACGCGTTCTTCCTGGAGCGAGCTCTTCGCAGGCCACTTCGTGCTGCGTTCGTTCATCTGCCGATACGTGGGGAAATCGTTGAAGTGGACGTGACGCCGGTAGTGGGTGAATGGGGAAGCAGAAACACGAGGTGACGCAGCGCCTGTGATGCCACTCAGACAAGCTCGACCCACGCCACGAGCCGCATCGCCAGCGAACTTCCTTCGCCGAGCAGTCCGCGGTGTTCGACGTCGCGGCGCAGCATCTGCGGGAGAACCGAGGATATCAGGTGTCGGCGTCGCTCAGCGTCCAATGCGCCTTCGACTGCGGGCTGAATCCCGCGGAGTCCGGCAAGCAAGGCTTCACCATTTGGTAAGCGGTGGCCCGCGCCGCTGACAGCCAGGGGCACAATAGCCTGGCGGAAGAAGCCGCTTGCCCCGTGAATCTCGACCCGCCAGACGGACAAGACGGTCCACTCGCCGGAAGGCCTGTCAAATCGCCCGATCAGTGCGCGTTCCCGCGCGGGGAACTCGCGGCTGCTGTCCAGCAATCGGCGCACGAGCGGATGTTCCAGTCCGAGTAGTTCCAGCCCGTCGTTGTCCTTTGCGAGTTCGCGGCTGGTCGTGAAGACGTGCGATCCGTCGCCCGGGAGAGCCACTTCGTATACGTGCTCGCCCTTCTGCAGCAAGCTCGCACCGTTCGCCTGTACGCAGTCCCGAACAAACGCTAGGAGCCGGTTCATCCCGGCGCCGCCATCATCGAATTGGCGGTAGTCTTCGACGTTGAAGCTTTCGAGGTCCTGGAATAGTTCGAAGACGAGGTTCCGCGCCAACCTCGCGTTCTCCAGCGCTACCTCAAGCTCCTGTTTCGTTCTCTTCAGCGTCGGGTCGCACACCGCATCCTGGTAGAGCTGCTCATAGGAAATCCGCTCGGCCAACTGCCCAAGAACCTGGCCGCGGAGATCCTCGGTCACCTGGCCGTACTCGTCCACCTTCCCGAGCGCTTGGGCAATGGCCAACAGCTTTTGCTCGAGCAGCAAGAAGATCTGGCCTTCGATTGTGTCGGCCGACACGACGTTGTACACCTGCGCCGTGTCGCGCTGACCGTAGCGGTGGATTCGTCCAATCCGCTGCTCCATGTCCATAGGGTTCCAGGGCAGGTCGTGATTGAACAGTACGCGGGCAAACTGGAGGTTGATGCCTTCACGTCCGGCTGCCGTACAGATCAGCACCCGAGGTCCGTCCGCCCTTCGGAACCGCTTCTCCGCCGCGGTCTTTGCGCCCTGGTCGCCGCCCTTCAGTACCTCGACGCCCTTCCCTGGGTATCGCTGCTCTATCGCCGACCGGAGAGCGTCGAGGCTACCCAAATAGGTGGTGAAGACGACCACCTTTTCCGCCTGATTCGATCTCCAGAGCTCACCCAGCCCCCGAAGAAGCTCCTCCGTCTTGCTTTCTGCCCCGGCAGGTATAGCGGCCAACAGCTCTCGGATTCGTTTGCGTTCTTCCGGAAGGGCCACCGCGACCAAAGCGGCGGCCGACTCCTCGTCGCCCGCCGCTGTCAGCTCGTTGTCTGATTCCGCGGGAACGGTCTGGGAATCCAACCGTCGGATCAGTTGCAGCTTCGCGTCGGCCAGCAGACGATCCGCCGAAGCGCGGCTAAGCATGTCATCACCGAGTCCATGCATCGACCGAATCAGCTCTCGTGCGTCGGCAAACGCACGATCGCGGCCGTCCGTGTCCAGATTGTCGTCACAAACCAAAGCCTCGTGGATCGTGAGCATCAAGAGCCGTCGCCGCAACGTCGATGCGACGGCCGCAAAGCTCGACGAGGCGATCTTCTGGAAGATCGTCATGACGAAACCGAGCGCCTGACCCTTGCCGCCGCGGGCGGCGGCCAAGTTGTAGCCGTCGCGCAAGTACGCCATCAGCGCGTCATAGAATGCCTTCTCCGCGTCATCAAGGTGAAACGTGCTGGTACGAACCTGACGGCGCGCAAATAACGGCTCTCCACTCGCACTGCACGCGTCTGCCTGGGTTCTGCGGAACACCACCGCGTTGAGTCGATGGCGGTTGTCGACCATGTCACTCGGGCTCCCGAAGAGACGCGAGTCAAGGAGCCTGATCAGCATCCAGAATCTAAAGTGGTCCCCCTGGTGAGGCGTTGCTGACAGCAGCAGCAGGTCTCGTGTGTGTTCCCGAAGAGCCTCCGCCAGCTTGAAGTTCTGCGTCCGCCGGATCTTGTTACCCGACTGGTAAGCCGTCAGGTGGTGCGCTTCGTCGAAAACCGTCAGGTCCCAGCGAGGCGCTTCCTGCAGCCGCTTCAAGCGAGCTGGCCGCTTCAGCGTATCGATGCTGACGATGAGCCGATTGTGTTTGGCGAATGCATTGCTTCGTCGATCAGTGACGTCACCTTCCCAGCCGAACACCTCGAAGTCCAGGCTAAATGTTTCGTTCAGCTCGCGTCGCCAGTTCTCGACCAAGCCGGCTGGCACGACCATCAGAGCCCGGGTCAATTCGCCGCGTGAGGCCAGTTCGCGAAGGATCAGCGCGGTCTCGATTGTCTTTCCGAGACCGACGGCATCGGCCACCAGGAATCGGCGCGGTGACGCGTTCGCGATCTTGTAGGTGAGGACGATCTGGTGAGGGAGCAGGTCTACCTTGGCGGAGGTCAGCGTCGCGGCGCTGTCGATGAACGGCAGACGCTCAGCCTCGATCGCCAGCCACAGTCGACGCAACGCCTCCGGCGTCGCCGGCTGGAGAGACGCGACAACCTGTTCGTCCCAGGTCGCCGTGCGGGCCAGCGAGGCGGTGATTACCTGCCGCTCGCCGTGCTGCCGGAAGAACACGCGGGCGTAGCCGCTCGGTTCTGCACGCAGCAGAACGCCCTCACCGAGTTCGCTGTGGACGACCGTTTCGCCGACGGCCATACTCCCCACACCGATATCGGTCGCCCGCAGCGATGTTTCGGATTGATCGCTGTTGCCTCGTCGAGTCTTCATTCAGGAGAGCCACCTAACGAAGTAGCCGCCGACGTCTCGGCTCTTTTCGACCAGGAGCTGATACGCGCCCGCCCCGGAAGCAGCGCCGTTCCAGATCGCCAGGGACAGCTTGACCTTCTTGCTCCGGTCCCGACCTCGACCGAAGTACACGATCTCGTCGCCCTCATTGAACTCGAGCAGCGATGCCGGTCCGTCCATCACGAAGACCAGTCCTACGTCCGGCCAATGCGACTTCCAAGCCCGGACGGTTGCAAGAACATTGGCCCGGAGCCAATCGCAGACGGCTTCGGTCGGCATCGTCTGCATCATCGTCTCGACGGCCGTCTGAAGGCCACCGACCAGAACGGTCCGCTTGTTGGCGGGTGGGTCTTCGGGAAAGCCGGTCCTCAACCAACCCAGCAGCACTCGAAGGGGTGTTGGCTCGATGTCTTTGACGAGATCCGCCAACAGATCGGGGTGCCAGACGATGCTACTCCCCGACCGTCTCCAGGTACTGGCGGTCATTTCTCTCATCCCGCGCCTCCCCGTTAGCCACGCAATCAGGACGCTGCAGCCATGGTCGCCGACTCCCACTCGTCCCACAATAGCGGCTGCTCGAGACGCATCCGGGCCCGCTTGGCTTCGAACGCCGCGCGCAGCAGTGTCAACGCCAACGTGGCCATCTGCGGCACATCCGGCTCGTCCGCCCCCGCAGGTGTCTTGCCATACCAATCGAGAAGCGCCTCGACACCAGGCCGGATCAAGAACGTCTCTCGTTCCAGTTCCTTCTCGATGTTCACGCCGCTATCGCCCTGTCTCGGCGGCATGGCCGCCCCGATCAGAAAGTGGGCCTGGTCGAGCTCGGTCTTGAGCTCCTTTCGTGGCCGCTGGCGCATCTTCTGGAACCGGTCGTAGATCGGCACGCGGGTGATCACCTTGTCCTCTTCGACTACCCACGGCGTGCTTCCGACCTGCTCGAACTGGTGCGGCTGGATCGCGGTTCCACGAAGCAGTTTGGATACCTCGTCTCGGCTGTAAGACACCTTCGTGCCGAACAGGCGCAGGTACTGGTAGACCACGGGCTGGACGATGCTCGGCGGGCGCTCGCCAGGCTGACCGCCGGCCTCGTCGAGGATCTGGTTGATCCCGGCCAGGGCTTCACGAATCGACAGCACTCGCTCTTCGCCACCGGGTGCAGACACGAGCACCCTGCCGTAGTGGCGACTATAGAACTCCAATGCTTTGCCCCGCAGAATAACGCGAATGTCTGCGTCGGAGAGCCCACGACTCTTGAACGACTCCAAGAGTGGCCGCAGGCGAGCCAGTTCCCCTTTGACCCACTGGCGCATCTTCGGCCACGAGACGGCTTTAGGTTCCTCCAACCGCTTGCGACAAACGTGGATAATGTCGTACTCCGTGCCCTTGGCTCCGAACTGGCCGCCCTCGCCCTTCATCTCGTCGCTGGCTATGGGATATGTCGCCTCAAGGTAGAGTCCCGCGTCCAACAGACTTTTCAGCACAATCTCCCATTGTGCGTCCTCGCTGTGGTGGAAGGTGAACGCGAGGAGCCCGCCGTCCTTCATCAGACGGCAGGCCTCAGCCCAGCACGGCGCCAGCCGGTCGTAGTAGTACTGATCGCCATCGACATCGGGAAGCCACCGAGGTTTGAGCGCCTCTTGCGCGCTCGGCGTCATGAGCGGCTCGAACAGGTCGGGATACGTCCTCCTCAACGGTAGGCGAAGCCAGGCGTAGAAGAAGTTGGACAGGTCTGAGTAGTAGAGATTGTCGCCGAACGGCGGGTCGGTGATCACCAGATCGAAGGATGCTGTGAACGGAAGGTCCGATGCAGAAGTGCATCCGACGTCTGCAGAACGTACAATTGCGTCCGGCACGCTCACGTGCGCCACTCCAAGTGCCTCGCGACATTCAGGTGGAGCGATCTCCCACGGCTCTATCGCATATTCCAGCCCGTCAATGATCGCGGACGCGGTGTTTCTCCACGAACCGTAACCCACCGGACAAAAAGTCGGGCTTTCGACGGTCAGACTCTTAGAATGGTAATTCGGATTCGACAGTGCCGGCGCAAGGCAGTCACGCCCGGCGTGGAAGAAGGCGATCGTGTTCTGGTTTCGGAGGTACTGCTGAAAAGCCCCCAGCGCCTGGTGCTGCACTGCTTCATTCGTCGGGCAGTTTGTGATGCTCTTCAGAAGGGACGAATGCACAAGTAGCTGACGCGGGTTGAACATCTTGTACCAGTGCGTGTAGCCCTGCTCTGGCAACGCAAAGTTCGCCTGGTGCGTCATGTAAGTGCGCGGCAGCTCGTCCCGCGGCCAGCAGCCCTCGAGGTCGCCGTGCTTCCGCCGGTCCCACTCCCGCTCGGCCGCGACGAGACGCTCGATGTCCAAGCTGCTGGGCGCTTTGAAGAACTTCCCTCCGTAAGGGTGGCCGTCTTCTTCTCGCGCAGCATCGTACGCCTGAATCACGTAGGGAGCCGCGGGGGGAGTCCTTCGCGTCGCCTGCACTGACAGTCGGAGATCTCCTGGCGTGCCACAGGCGGCGCAAACGAAGTGCGAGTCCCACTCCTTGCCGTTGGCCTTGCGGGCGATCGTCTCCGCCA
>JAJXYI010000457.1 GCA_021780625.1 bacterium
GTTTCACGGTGTCGTTTGACGCGACGAACATCACCAAGAGCAAGTATCGCGACAACTTCGGCAACCTGCCGATGTTCACGCGCGACGTGCGAAGCTACGACACCACCTACATGGTGGGCCTGAGCTACAAGTATTGAACCCCGCAAGACGGCGCCCCAAGCGCCGTCTTTTTTTTGGAATCCGGGGCGCGTGTCCGCAGCGCCCCGCGCATCCTCCGTTTTGGCTTTCGGATTCCGAAAGCCACCGGGCGGAGTCTGCGCGCCAAGCGCAACGGAGCCAGGTCGGGACGCGAGCCTCGACTCGCGCCCCTTCGGGCCTGGCCGCCCACCCACCCATTCCGCCGGCTTTGATGCACCGTGGTTCGCTCCGCGCTGCCAACGCCGTTCCGAGCCCCGCTCCTTCCGACCCCTCTATCAGTCATGAATACGCCCAAAAAACATCCCCTCGCGGCGCTTCTCGGCGCCGCTGTGTCCGCGTTTTTCCTTCTCGCCTCCCCGGCCTCGGCCGCCACTTGGTCGCTCAGCGGCGACCTGAATTGCCACGATCCGGCCATCATCAAGGAAGGCGGCACCTGGTGGATCGGCCGCACGTGGGGGGCCGGCATCGGCATTGCGTGGTCATCCGACGGTACGACCTGGAACACCGGAATCCCGATCTTCCAGAGCGGACTGTCCTGGTGGACCGCATACAATGGCAACTCGACCTGGACCTGGGCGCCGTCCTTCGCCGACTACAACGGCAAGACGCTGTGCTACTACGCGGTGTCCACCTTCGGCTCGAAGACCTCCGCGATCGGCCTGGCCACGGCTTCCTCGATCGCCACCGGCGACTGGGCAGACCAGGGAGCCATCATCACCTCGAGTTCCTCGACCAGCTACAACGCGATCGACCCCTGCTTCACCCTGGACGCCTCGGGCAACCCCTGGCTCTCATTCGGCTCCTGGTCCGACGGCCTGCACGTGGTCGCGCTGAGTCCGACGACCTACAAACCCACGGGCAGCTCGTACAACCTCGCCTACAACAGCCAGGGCATCGAGAACTCCCAGATCGTGTATCGGAGTGGTTATTACTACCTGTTCGCCTCGGTCGGCACCTGCTGCAACGGCGCGAGCAGCACCTACCACATCGTGGTGGGCCGCTCGACCAGCATCACGGGGCCGTATTACGACCAGAGCGGCGTGGACATGATGAACGGCGGCGGCACGACGGTCTTCGCGGGCGGCGGACGCTACATCGCCCCGGGCGGCGAGAGCATCCTGAACACGGGCAACGACACCTGGATCTGCGCGTACCACCAGCTGGATTCGTCGAACAGCTACGCGACCGTGCTGTTCATCAACGACCTCTACTGGGTCGACGGCTGGCCCTCGTTCTCGACGACCCCCACGTACTACAAATTCGGCAACCGCACCACCGGCCTGGACATCGACGGGTTGGGTCAGACGGCGAATGGATCGACCTGCGGGCAATGGAGCAGCTCGACCAGCACCAACCAGCAGTGGGAAATGGTGCCGTCCGGCACCTATGTGCGTCTGAAGAACCGCGCCACCGGGCTCTTCCTGGACGGCATGGGTCTGACGACGAACGGATCGAATGCGGGCCAGTGGAGCAGCAGTACCAGCACGAATCAGCAATGGCTCGAGGTTTTCACGGGCGGCTATGTGCGGTTCCAGAATCGGGCGACCGGCTTGTTCCTCGACGGCATGGGCAGGACGACGAACGGGT
This sequence comes from bacterium, assembly GCA_021780625.1. The sequence goes on from JAJXYI010000457.1 coordinate 1,726, forward strand.
CCGCCCTCGGCCAATGGCAGAGCAGCGTGAACTACAACCAGCAGTGGTCGCAGCAGCCGCAGTGATGCGGTTCGCCGCTCCCGGTTCGACGTGGAGTGCGGAATCACCCTAAGGCCCTAATCCTGCCGAACGGGGATTCCGCCCTGTGCGGGAGGCTCCGCACTCAAAAACGGAGACGGTGAGCGGGGCTCTGCGTCGGTGAGCAGCTCGATTCGACGTGGAGTGCGGAATCACGATTCCGCCCTGCGCGGGAGGCTCGGCCTCCCGGCCTTCCACCATGATGAATCGGCCGATTACGACGCCGCTGATGCTAGCGATGTCCTGAACCGTTCCCTGATTTCCTTCTCGATTCTCGCTCCTCGCTCCTCGCTTCCTTTCCACCCGACCTAACGGTAATGTGGATCCCGTTCCCGGAGCCGGGGCGGGGGTGTCGGGTTCTTGCGGTGCACGACGCATATAGAAACGAGGGCCGTACCCCTTGCGGCCCCTAGCGTCAGCAACTACTGAAACCCTAGCACCAATGAACCAACCCCTCCGCTGCATCGTCCCGCAACCCGGGACCAAGAAACTCCGCAGCAATTCCCCCCTCCGCGGCGCCGCCCTGGCGCTCGCAGTCCTTCTGGGCGCGGCCGGTGCCGCCGCCCAGCAGGTCCCTACCGACACATCCAAGAAACCGGACGCCGCCAAGGTCGCCAAATCCAGCCAGGCCTCCGATCAGCAGGCCGCGAGCAGTGATCAAGTCGTGCTCGATGCCTTCGTCGTGACGGGCATCCGCGCCAGCGTCAGCAGCGCGCTCGATATCAAACGCTCCGATCCCAACATGGTCGACGCGATCGTGGCCGAGGACATCGGCAAGTTCCCCGACAACAATGTCGTCGAGGCCATGCAGCGCCTTCCCGGCATCCAGGTGACCGACCGCGGCAGCGGCCAGATCGCCACCGTGACGATCCGCGGCCTCCCCGACGTCAGCACGACGATCAACGGCCGCAATGTCTTCACCGCCTCGGGCCAGGCGTACTCGCTGCAGGACGTCCCGGCGAGCCTGCTCGCGAGCGTCGAGGTGTACAAGACGCGCTCGGCCAACCTGCTCGAAAACGGCATCGCGGGACAGATCGACATCCGCACCCACCGTCCCTTCGACTTCAAGGGCGACGAGTTCTCGATCGCGGCGCGCGGCA
>JAJXYI010000223.1 GCA_021780625.1 bacterium
GTGGCCGGGGTCCGAACGTTCAGGTAAAGGCAATCCTCGCTCGCGTGCAGCGGCCCCATCCAGGCATCGAGGTGCTGCATCGGCGACGCCGAGAACTGATCCGCCTTAAGCACACCCGACCAATCTGCGGCGGGTTGCGGCGGACGCCAGCGAAGCGCCCCGACGGGCGGCGCGGCAAACGGGATGCCGAGGTAGGTCGTCAGGCCGTCCTCACTCGTGCCCTGCACCCAGCCGTTGCGAACATGGACGGGCGTGGGAGCCGCAGGGGCGGCACGAAGCCGGGGCCCGGACGCGACAAGCGCACCGAGGGCTGCGATGATCCAAACGATCGAAGACCCCATCGTACGCGACCAAACGAACCGTCGTGCCGTCCCGTGGGGTGCAGGGGAAGTGGTGGTAACCATGGACGACTTGCCTGAAATCAGAACCCAGTCCGGTCAACCCGGAAGCCAGTGGACCGTCACGCCCAAAAGGGGAAAAGAAGGGAGGGGCCCTCGCTCACTCGCCCTGCGGCTTGGCTTGGAGCGCGAACATCACCATCGCCTTCGTCACAGCGACTCGGGGACGGGCGAATCGCCAGTGGCGGGTGCGGCCGTCCTCGAAGACGGCGATCGTGGTCTCGACGATCGGGCAGCCGGGGTCGAGGCAGGCGGAATCGAAGACGCGCACGACGGCATCGTCGCCCAGGCCGAGCGTCTCCACGGTCCAACGACGGAGGGCCTCCGCCTGCGCGGAGTCGACGGGCGGAGCGGGTTCGCCCGTGAGCGCGGGGACGGCAAAGCGGTGCATGGCAGATTCGCGGAGCGGGCGCGCCCCGGCGTCACTCGGTGCAATTCAACACGTACAGGATGCCCTGCGCCGTGCCGATCGCGAGGTAGCGGTCGTCCGGGGACCACGCCATGCGCGCCGCCGCCGAGGGCATGCGCACCGTCGCGCGAAGCGGCTGCTTGCGCTCGGGGCTCCAGAGCATGAGCACACCGTCGTCGGAGCCGGTCGCGAGCAAGGCATGCTGGCGCTGAAACGCCACCGCACAGACGGGCGCGTCGTGCGGATACATCTGCGGCTCGCGCCCCTCGGGGCCCGCACCCTCACAGTCCCACAGACACGCGTCACGTCCTCCGCTTGTGGCAAGCCAGCGGCCCGCGCGGTCGAAGCTGAGGTGGCGGACTTTGCCCTCGTAGCCGCTCATGTGAAATTCCTGGTCCTCCGCCGGCAGCCACAGGTGCACGCTCGGATCCTGATTGCCCGAAACGAGCCAGCGGTTGTCGGGCGACCACACGAGTGCGTGGATGCCGTTGGCGTAGGGGAATTCCTTCTGCACCACGAAGTCGTCCGCGTCCCACAGGCAAACTCCGCCGAAATAGGCCGCGGCCAGGCAACCGCCCGCGGGCTGCCAGGCAAGCGCCGAGAGCGTCTTCGGCGCATCGCGAAACGCGTGCACCAACCCCGCGTCGGCGTCGATGAAAGCGAGTTTCTTCCCTGCCGAGGCCGCCAGCACGGGCTTCGAAGCGCCCGCAGGACGCCACGCCAGGTGCTCCACCCAGGCGCCGCCAAAATCGTAGCTGCCCGTGTGCTGGCCCGCGATCGGATCCCAGAACTTCACCTTTCCGTCCTGGCCTCCGCTCGCGAGGGCCTTGCCGTCCGGACGCCACGCGAGCGCGTTCGCGCCGTCGTCGTGCCCGGAAAGCGGCGCGCCCTTCGCACCGTCGGCCGTGGCAAAGAGCTGCACCGAACCCGCCGCGGACGCGGCGGCCACCTGGGATCCGTCCGGCGACCAGTCGAGGTCGATCACATAGTCGTCGAGCTGGGTGGCCCAGTGTTTCGTCAATTGCATGTGCGGCGCGTCGGGGTCAGGAGGCGAAACAGGACTTGAAGCCCTCAGTCAGCGCGGCGCGGTCGAGCGCGCGGCCGATGAAGACGAGGGTGTTCATGCGAGGATCGTCGCCCCAGGGGCGGTCCATCTTCGCGTCGAAGAGCATGTGCACGCCCTGGAAGACGAGGCGGTTGGGAGCGCCCTTGACCACCAGCACGCCTTTCATGCGGAAGATGTCGCCGCCCTTCGTGCGGAGCAGTTCGCCGATCCACTCGTTGAGTTTCTTAGGATCGAGTTCGCCCGGGAGATGGATGCCCACGGAGCTGACCTTGTCATCGTGCTCGTGCTTCACGTGGTAGTCCTGCTGCCATGACGGCTTCACGATTTCACCGGCGTTCAGGATGTGCAGCGGAATCTCGCCGCACTGTTCGAAGACGAGATGCAGGCCGGGATTTTTCACCTCGATCGAGAAGCGTCCACTGCCTTCGTCGAGCATGAGCCGGTGCAGCGTTCCGCCGGGGGCGAGCGTCTCGCCCGTCTTCACCTTGTTTTCCCAGTCTGCGAAGGTCAGCACCGCCGCCTCGCGCGCCGCCACGATGTCGGGCTCGGAGAGGGACTTCACAGGCATGACCACCACGTCGAGTTCGTTTTCGTTGTGATGGTGATGCTCGCAATGGTGGTCGTGGCCGCAGTCGTGACCGTGTCCGTGCTCGTCGCCGTCGCCGTCGCAATCGCCGATCTCGAGGGCGAGTCTGCCCGCGGGCAGTTCATAGGCGCCGGCCCATTCGAAGGGATACTCGGGCTCAAGAAAGCGCGGGTCGAGGTCGGTGGCGCGGCTGAGATTGAACCCGCCGACGTTGACGACCTTGTCGAGGGGAATGTCCGCATTGACGGTGCGGTGAATGCGCGCGACGGCGTTCATGCCGCGGATGCGTTTTTCGAGCGCGTCGAGCTCGGCCGGGCTCACCAGGTCGGTCTTGTTGAGCAGCACCACGTCCGCGAAGGCGATCTGCTTTTGCGCCTCGTCGCTGTCGCCGAGGTGGAGGCTCACGTGTTTGGCGTCGACGAGTGTGACGATCGCGTCGAGGCGGAAGGCTCCGCGCATCTCGTCGTCGGTGAAAAAGGTCTGGGCCACGGGTGCGGGGTTCGCCAGGCCGGTGGTCTCGATCAGGATGGCGTCGAGCTTGTCCTTGCGCTTGAGCAGGCGCCCGAGGATCCGGATGAGGTCTCCGCGCACGCTGCAGCAGATGCAGCCGTTGTTCATCTCGAAGAGCTCCTCCTCGCTCTGGATGACGAGCTGGTTGTCGACGCCGACCTCGCCGAATTCATTTTCGATCACAGCGATGCGTTTGCCGTGCTGCTCCGTGAGGATGCGGTTGAGCAGGGTGGTCTTGCCGGCGCCGAGGAAGCCGGTGAGGACTGTGACAGGGATGGAGTTGCTCATGACGGAAGAAAGAGAAGTTTTGAAAAGTGAGGATCCGCGGAGGAACCGTCACAAGAAACCCGGAGCGACGCCGAACTCAACCTTTTCGGTTCTATCCCAAATGTCTAGAAACCGCAGCTGAACCACAAGACACGGAGGGCACAGAGTCTGAAATCAGAGTGATGGGCTGATTCAGGCCTCAGCCCGGAATGGTATCGGATACGAGATCACCCCGTAATTACCTTTCTCGGTGCCCTCGGCGCCTTTGTGGTTCCAATCCATTCGAATCGGCGAAGTTCGAAAGGTGGCGATCACTTGCGACCGTCCAGAGCGTCGACGATCGTCGTCAGGTTGTGCCGGAACATCTGCTCGACGGTGGCCGCGCCCGATCCAACGGGGCCCAGGCCATCCGCATAAAGCACGCCGCCGGAGCGAGCGCCGCTTTCCTGGAGCATCGTGGCGAGCAGCTTCGGACTCTCCGTGTTGTCGGCAAAGACCGCGCGCACGTGGTGGAGCCGGATAAAGTCGATCAGCCGGGCGAGCGCCCGCGGATCGGGTTCGGCCGCCGGGTTGAGTCCGAGCAGCGGTTCGATTCTGAAGTCGTAGTCCCGCGCCAGATAGGCGAAGGCGTCGTGACTCGTCACCAGAATCCGGCGACGCTCCGGCAGCTTCGCCACCTCTTGGTCGGCCCAGGCGGCCAGCGTCGCCAGCCGGGCATCGTAGGCGGCCATCCGCGTCCTAAAAACCTCCGCCGATGCAGGCCGCAACCGGATCAGCGCCGCGCCCACGGCGGCCGCGACGCGTCGGACGTTTCCGATGCTGTTCCACCAGTGCGGATCGAGCACCCCGTCGTCCTGGGCCGAACGCAGCGGATCCTTGATGAAGTCGGAGGCGCTCAGCACCATCGCCTTCGTTCCCGAGTTGGCGACCAGCCGCTCGAAGGAAGGCTCCAGGTCGAAGCCCGATACCAGGACGAGGTCGGCGTCCACCACGCTCGCGGCATCCTCCGGCGACGGGTTGAAGGTATGCGGGTCGCTCCCCGCAGGCACCAGACTGCGCACGGTGACCTGGTCTCCGCCGATCTGGCTCGCGCATTCCGCGAGCACCGAATGAAGCGCCGCAACCCGCAGGGGCCGCGCCCACGCGCCACAGGCCGCGAAGAGAATCGCCAGATAAAGAGACTTCATGCCCCCACCCTAACAAAGTCGTCAAGGCCCACACGCTCCAATTTCCCCGCACCACGCGGCCCACCGCGCATGGCCCGCCTCCACTTTCTCCTCGATTCCCGCCCCACCCCCAACGAGGCTCCGGCGACTTTCCCATGCGCCGCATCGATCAGCTCCTTTCCAACCTCGGCTATTGCTCACGCCGCGAGGCCCGCAGTTGGGTCGACGAGGAACTCGTGACGGTGGGCGGAAAACTCGCCGGGGACGCGTCGGACCGCGTCGATCCCGCGATGGTCCAGGTCGAGGGCAAACCGCTCGACCACCCCGACGGCCTCTTGCTGCTTTTCCACAAGCCTCTCGGACGTGTGTGTTCGCATGACGGCCGGGAGGGTCCCAGCGTGTACGAACTGCTTCCCGATCGTTGGCGCCGCCGCAATCCCCCGATCACCAGCGTCGGCCGTCTCGACAAGGACACTACGGGGCTGCTTCTGCTCACGGATCAATCGGATCTCGTCCACCGGCTCACCTCCCCGAAGCACAAGGTCCCCAAGACCTACGTGGCCACTCTCGACCGCGACGCCCTGCCCGAAGAAGGCGAGGCCCTGCGCGCGCTCTTCGCGTCCGGCACTTTTCTGCTCACCGGGGAAAAGGATCCCTGTGCCCCCGCCCAACTCGCCTGGCGCGACCCGCGCACCGCCGAGCTCGTCCTCACCGAGGGCCGCTATCATCAGGTACGCCGCATGTTCGCCGAAAAGGGCCTGCTCGTCACCACCCTCCACCGAGAACGCTTCGGCGACCTGGTGCTCGGCGATCTCGCGCCCGGAACTTGGCGCCCACTGCCCTTGGATACTTTCGATTCCAAGAGCGGCGGCTGAAGAAGAATCGAGGTGCGAGAAGCAGTGAGAATGATTGGTGCGCGGCCGTTGCCGCTGCCCGTCTTCGACGTCCATTTTCGTGGCTCTATACCGCTTTGCGGACGCTGCTCTCGGCGGCGCCCTCCCGGATCATCGCGGAGCGTAGAGTGGCTCCGCATTCAACATTCTCAACGGCTGTCGAGGGCCGTGATCCATAGGGTGTGGCGCAGCCGCGGACCCGGGGAGCGATGCACCGCAACGCGTGGTAGGGACCGACTTCCGGGCGGTCCGGATTTTGGGTCGCCGGCTTGGGCGCGATGTCCGAGGCATGCCCGAAACCCCGCCGCGGATTATGCGCAGCGGCCGGCTCGGAGATCCGGTCCACCGGAGGCACCGGGAAGCACATCTTCCACGTCTGACGTGTGACCTTCCATCTGCCCCGCACGGATTCCGGGCGGTGTCACGCCAAAGCCCGGTCTGCCGGGATCCCCGCTCGTTTTTCTCGCGTTTTTCCAAGACTTCGTGGGCAATGTCGGGACCAATCAGGCTCACCCACTCATGTCACTTCCATCCCTTACCGGCGCTCAGAAAACGCGGCTTCGCGGCCTTGGCCAGCAGCTCGACGACATGCTGCTCGTCGGCCAGGCCGGCGCCAGCGCCGCCGTCGTGGCGGAACTGAACCGCCTCCTGGCCGCGCACGAACTCGTGAAGGTCCGCCTTGTCGGCGCCGATCGCACGCAGCGCGCCGCGCTGACCGATGCGTTAGCGGCCGCGGCGCCCTGCCTGCACGTGGGCTCCGTGGGATTCACCGCGCTCTTCTACCGCCCGAATCCGGAACCCGCTCGCCAGAAGATCGAACTCTGATTTTTGCATGGCCCTTGCCGACCTCGGTTGGGACGACGTTTTGTCCAAGGCCTTCGCCGACCACGAGCGCGAGGGGCTACGGCCCGCGCGTGTCATCTGCGAGCTCAAGCACGCCTACGCTGTCGCGACGGGCGACGACGAGGTGCTCGCCGAATGTCGGGGGCGCCTGTTGCACGAGGCGGGTTCGCGTTCCGATTTGCCCGCGGTGGGAGACTGGGTGGCGATCCGCCCCCGTTCCGGCGAGGCGCGGAAGTTCGACATCCTCGCCGTCCTCCCGCGCAAGACGAAATTCTCGCGTCGCGCCGCGGGCGAACACGGCCACGAGCAAGTCGTCGCGGCCAACGCCGACGCGCTCCTCATCCTCGTCGGTCTCGAACGCGATCCCAACCTCCGAAAGATCGAGCGCTACCTCGCCGTCGCCCGACAGAGCGGCGCCGAGCCGGTCGTCATCCTCAACAAATGCGATCTTCATCCCGACCCCGCTGCGGCGGTCGCCTCGGTGAAGGCCGTCTCAGGCGGCGCCGCCGTCCTCGCCCTCAGTGCCACCGAAGGCACCGGATGCCGCGCGCTCGCACCCTGGCTCAAGCGCGGACGCACCGTCGCACTCCTCGGCCCCTCCGGCGCGGGAAAGTCCACGCTCGTCAACCGCCTCATGCGCGAGGAGGTGCAAGACGTCCGCGAGGTGAGGGAAAGTGACTCCAAGGGCCGCCACACGACCACGCGCCGCGAGCTGTTCAGCACGCCCTCCGGGGTCCTGATTATAGATACGCCAGGGCTACGCGAGCTGCAGTTGTGGAAGGCCGACGTCGACGACGCCTTCCCGGACATCGCCGACCTCGCCGTACAGTGTCGCTTCTCGAACTGCGGGCATGAATCCGAGCCCGGCTGCGCGATCCGCGCGGCCCTCGAGTCCGGCACCCTCGCCGCCGAGCGTTGGCAAAGTTATCTCAAACTCGGAGCCGAACGTGCCGAGATGCGTGCCCACCTCGCGGCACGTTCTGACCGCCGTTCGAGAATCGTCTGGAAAAAAGCCTCGGCGGGTCCCCGCCCCCGGTTCAGCCCAAACGCCGATCACGACTAGGGAACGTCTCGGCATCACACCGATTTTCGGACGATTTTCCTGCTCCCCGCCCCGACCTATCGGGTCCACCTCAGTCTGGGCGCACCTTGCCGCATCCGTTCTCTAGTTAGAACACGGAGGGTCTGGATCGGATGGGAGTCGGATGCGAGACTCGCCGTTCGCTTCTCGCCTCCCTCGTAGTTGATTTCAGCGATAGGAATCGAACCCCAAGGCGCGAGGACACCCCGCAGGATTCCTCGCCCGCGTTTCCCCCCCACCGTGGCTCAACCCCTTTTCCAGATGAAACGACCCCAATCTCCCCTCGTGACTGCACTGCCATCGATCGTCGCCCTGCTGCTGGCGTCCCTTTTCACCGCCGCTGCCGTCGCCGCTCCGTCCGGAGGACCCTACGGACCTCAGGCCTGCGATTATGCCCTGCCAAAGGTCAGCGGGCGAATCTACTTCGTCGCACCCGACGCACGCGCCGGAGCTTCGGGCGATTCCCTCGCCGCACCGTGCAGCCTGGAGTCCGCCATCGACCGCGTAGTCACCGGCGACGCCATCGTGATGCGCGGCGGTGTGTACAGGACAGGCAACCTGGAGGTGAACCAGGGAATTCTGATTCAAGCTTATGGGACCGAGCATCCCGTCATCAACGGATCCCTCGTCGCCACCCACTGGATCGCGCAAAAGAACGGGCTCTGGCGCATGAAATGGGCCCACCTCTTTCCCGGCAAGCCTGCGGACTGGTGGAGACGCGAGAGCGTGGGGCGCACCACGCCTCCCTACCGTTTCAACATGGACATGGTTTTTGTCGACGGCCGGCCGCTGCACTCGGTCGGCTGGGAGGGAGAGCTGGATGACTCCAGTTTCTATATCGATTACGGCACGGGCGACGTCTACCTCGCGGCCGATCCCTCGAAGCATGTCATTGAGATCACCGCGCACGACGGCGGACTGATCCGGACAATCAAACCCTGCCACGGCAAGGCGTCCGACGGGAAGGGGCTGCGGTTGCGCGGAATCGCCTTCACCCAGTTTGCCTACCGCGCCCTCGAGATCGAAGGCCACGAACCCGAGGGCCCGGCGAACCCGTCCACCTACGGCAAGGACGTCGTCGGCTCGCTTTTGGAAAACGTCTCGATCACACAGTGTTCCCGCGTCGGAGCCTACCTTCGAGGCGACGATCTGGTCGTGCGCAACTGCCTGGTGAGCGACACCACGACCGAGGGGCTCTACATCCTCGCCTCAAGCAACTGCCTGATCGAACGCAACATCGTTCGGCGCAATAACGTCGACAACATGCAGGGCTATTTCCCCTGCGCCATCAAGATCTTCAACCAGACGCACAACGTCGTCTGCCGCGACAATCTCATCATCGATCAGCGTCATTCGAACGGCATCTGGTACGACGTGGGCAACGTCGACGGCGTGGTCGTCGACAACTGGTTCGAGGGGGCTCAGACCGGCTTCTTCTTCGAGATTTCAAAGGGCGCGACCTGCGTTGGAAACGTCTTCGTGGATTGCGACGAAGGTGTGAAGGTCCTCAACAGCTGCCGCGTCCAGGTGTACCAGAACACCTTCATCAACAGCCCCGCCACCTTCGACCGCACCGAACGCAACGCGGTCGGGGACCACTTCGGCTGGCACCCCAGCACCGGCCCCGGCGTCGACCAGCGCGTGGGACATGTCTTTGTCGGCAATCTCTTCGTCACACGTGCTCCGTTTTCCGATCCGGTCCTGCGAATCCGTCAATCGGCGCTCGTGAACGCGAAGCTGCGCGACCAGCAGATGAGTCGCGTCGACGGCAACCTCTACGTCAGGGAGGGTCACCCGCAGACGACGGCGTTCGAATGGGGACCGGCCGATGGCGACAACCTGTCCATCCCCTACGCCTCACTCGCGGCTCTACGGGCCGCTCGCCCAGAATTGGAGGCTCACGGTCGTTCGCTCGAGCTAAAGACGGGCTGTTTTCTGCGTTCCTGGGAGCTCGAGGATTACCACCCTCTCGCACGCCTGATGCCCCAGTCGATGACCCGGCATCCCGCGGATTTCATCCCCAAGGCTGCGCTGAAACTGCTCGGCCTCACGACTGCCGACGGGCTCTGCCCAGGAGCCTATCCGGTCGTGAACACCCATTGAGTCGGACCGCACGTCGGCTTCTCATTTCGAATTCCAGGTCATCGCCACAAGAAACGGGGTATGCTCGGCGGGTTGGGGACAACCCGCCCTGCCAAAATGTGACCAACTGAATGTCGGTTTTGGAACGTGGAATCCGCCTTCTTTTCGGTGGGGCGGGATTATTCCTAATCCGCCGCCCCTCGCCAACCGCGGCGGGCTTCATGCAGACCACCCCAGGCGCGACCGACATCAGGGGCGTGCCCGGCGGGTTAGGGACAACCCGCCCCACCCAAATGCGACCAGCTGCATGTCGGTTGAGGGACGTGGAATCCGCCTTCGTCGATCTGCAACTCCCTGACGGCGCCGCGCCTGTCGCGGTCTTTCCACTACACAGGGCCTCCCCGTGGATCACCTCCGCCACGCCACACCGACCACCACACTGCGTCCGGCTCCGGGGAGAAACAGCGCGGTCGCCGCCGGGACTCGCGCGATGTCCAGCACGCCCGCCGTGCTCGCAATCCAGCGTCGCCCGAGGACGTTGTCCATCTGCGCAAAACAGCTCCACCCTCTCCCCCACCGGCGTCCCACCCGCAGGCTCGCAATCGCCTGTCCTCCGTACCCGAGCCGCCCCGCATGGTCTGCGAGCGTCCGCCCCGCCGTCCAGTCACACGCCACGGCGCCAAATAGCCCCCCGTCGTCGTAACTCAGCTCCACCCGTCCCTGATGCGGGGGGAGCCCCGCGAGGCGCCCATTCCCGTAGACTGGATCCCCCGAAAATGTGCACCGTGTCGTCATTGCCGTCGCCTCAAGGCTGACCCTGCGGCGGCCCGCGAGCACCCGCCACCTCAACGAAGCCTCCGCACCCTCGTGCAGGGTCGGTCCCGCATTGACCGCCCCGCGTGGAAGTCCGTTCGCGTCGGCCAGGCGCAAAATCTCGTTGTCCCAGTTTCCCCGATACAGGCAGAGATCCCAGTCCAGCCTGCCTCTCGTCCCGCGGAGGCCCCCTTCCCAGGTGCGCGCAGTCTGGGTCTTCAGTCCGACGCTCCTGCGCGCAAGCGCCGGCGCCGTCCCTGTCACAATCAACAGGTCGTCAAAGGTCGGCGGTTCCGCGCTCTGCGCCCAGTCCACGTAGAGGGCAGCGCCGCGCCAGGGTGCCCAGGACACCCGGCCGTGCGCAAGGCCCCGACCGTCGCTCCAACGCCGTGTCGTCGGCGCCACGCCCGTCGGCTCCACCATCCGGTCGTCGATGTCGCGACGCGCAGCCAACCAGTTGCCACCCATCGACAGCGCGAGTCCGCCCCTTCCCTCCACCCGATCCTCCAAGGACGCCGAAGCCGTCGACGCCCGCAGGCCGTCGTTTCCAAAGAGCTGTCCCGTGGTCCCCGCAAGGTTCGTGTAGCGACGCAGTCCCCGCGCTCCGATCACTCCCAGAGTGCCCAGTCGAAGCTCGTTCGTGAGCACTCCGTTTTCCCGGCGCGCCGCAAAATCGCCGCGCCACGAAACATCCTCTCCGTCGCTCATCGAAATTCCGTTCGCCTGCAGTTGCCTGAACAGGTCGTCTGCGTGCGAGAACCCCGCAGCGAAGGAAGCCGCACAGCCACCGCCGGTCCAGTGCATCGCCACCGACGCCCTCGCGTACGAGCTGTCGCGATGGGGTCTGTCCCGTCTTACGTCCGCACTCACCGTCCCCGGCTCCGTCAGGGCCGCCGTGAGCGTCAACGGCCCCGGCACGTCGTAGGCGAGCGTCGCCGCAAAGACCGACACCTGCACCGCACCGCGTGTGGCCGAGGCATAGAATCCCTGACGCGCCTGGGCCGACTGGGGTCTGGGTCCATCCTGGCGCTGCGAGGTGACCGCTGCCTGCAGGGCAACGCCGCCCGAGTCGCCGGCCGCCGACGCCTGCGCACGCACAAAGCCCCAGCTGCCCGCCTGAAGCGAGACACCGGCGCCGCCCGCCTCGCGGCCGGGTTCGTGCGACAGGTCGATGACGCCGCCCATCACTCCCGATGAATCGCGCACCGCGTCGTAGCCGCGGTAAACGTCGAGTCGGTCGCCAAGGCCGGGATCGAAGAGTGCCGCGTTGAACGCGCCGTCCGCCTGATTCAGCGGCAGTCCGTCCACCTCGAGGAGAATTCCCCGACTCGTCGGTGCGCTCTGAACTCCGGAGCCTCTCATCGAGAGGCGCGGGGGTTCGAATCCTCCAAAACTCTGCAGAAGCATCAACCCCGGCACCCCGCCAAGCGCCGCATCGAGCCCTCTGGACGTCCCCGTGCCGGCCGCGCCCAGGTTCACCACGCTCGATGCCCCCGCGTCCGCCCCTTCTGAAGCGCCCACGCGCCCCTCCTGCACGCGCCACGGCGGAAGGCGCACCACCTCGTCGGCCCAAGCCCCACCCACGCCCCAGACCAGGGCCAGCAGCAGGCGCATCCAAGGCGCTCGTCTCGCGGGGTTCACGATGGCGACAGCGAACCATGCC